>JAGLFE010000001.1 GCA_023144675.1 Thiomargarita sp.
GTGTGCTGATTATAGA
Organism: Thiomargarita sp.; assembly: GCA_023144675.1. GTDB lineage: Bacteria > Pseudomonadota > Gammaproteobacteria > Beggiatoales > Beggiatoaceae > JAGLFE01. Next base: position 17 of record JAGLFE010000001.1, read on the forward strand.
ACAATAGTCCTAAAATAGGTAGTGCTAAACCTGTCAGGTCTCAAAGACCCAACAGGTTTTTTGAGACCATCACTACTTTATTCAGGACTACCCAAAATTTTAACACGATTGATGTGCATTACCTCTTGCATAAATATTGCTAAGGGTTTGATCTTTTATAAAAACAGAAATATTGATTATACAAGATATAACAACAGAAAGCTCACAATTTATAAAACTTAATTTTTCCAATTGATAAAAACCCCGAATTTCTACTTACATAATATGTACAAGAATATCTCTATCATTTCCTTCACCACTAAAGCGAAAAATGCGGTTAAAAAAGAAACCACCCAAATCCACTACTCGACATAATATCCCTTACTTTATAAATATATATTTTATTATTAGGTATAATATATAATTTATCTTCAATAAAAATTATTCAATATCAATTACTTATGAGATAAAAAAATAAATTTAAAAAAATATGAATAATGTAGTATAAAATTTAGTATAATAATAATAATTAACTACAGGGGTGCTATTAACGGCTGAGAATATACCCTTTAAACCTGATCCAGCTAATACTGGCGTAGGGAAGTCAACTTATATTTCTTGCGCTCAGTATTTTTAACCAGACAATTACAATATGAGCGTAAATCATCAAGATATTATTTCTACCCAACCTTTTCCTAAATCGAAAAAAATTTACATTACTGGTAGCCGCCCTGATATTAAAGTACCCATGCGGGAAATTAGTCTATCAGATACCTTATTAGAAAATGGGCAAAATAAACCTAATCAGGCAGTTATAGTTTATGATACTTCTGGAGCCTATACTGACCCGGAAATTACTATAAATATTAATAATGGCTTAAAAGATATAAGGTCGGCATGGATAAAAGAGCGTAATGACACTGAGATACTAGCCAATGTTACTTCTAAATATGGTCAGGCTCGCCAAACTAATCCCGAATTAAATGCTATTCGTTTTAAACAGCATGCTTTACCCCGTAGAGCAAAAACAGGTAAAAATGTAACCCAATTACATTATGCTCGGCAAGGTATTATTACGCCAGAAATGGAATTCGTTGCTATTCGTGAAAATCAACGTTTAAAAGATGTTACAGATTCGCAATTATTAGCTCAACATCCAGGAAAATCATTTGGAGCTAATATTCCCAAAGAAATTACATCTGAATTTGTACGTGAAGAAATTGCACGGGGGCGAGCGATTATTCCAGCCAATATTAATCATCTTGAATTGGAACCTGTCATTATCGGACGTAATTTTTTAGTTAAAATCAATGCCAATATTGGTAATTCGGCAACAACTTCCTCAATTGAAGAAGAAATTGAAAAAATGGTTTGGTCAATTCGTTGGGGTGGCGATACGGTCATGGATTTATCAACTGGTAATCATATTCATGAAACTCGGGAATGGATTTTGCGTAATTCACCAGTGCCGATTGGAACAGTGCCTATTTATCAAGCTTTAGAAAAAGTAGAAGGTAAAATTGAGGAACTTACTTGGGAACTATTTCGGGATACTTTGATTGAGCAAGCGGAACAAGGTGTTGACTATTTTACTATTCATGCTGGTATGCGTTTAGCACATGTTCCTTTAACAGCCAAACGTTTAACTGGAATTGTTTCTCGTGGCGGTTCAATTATGGCTAAATGGTGTTTAATACATCATCAGGAAAGTTTTCTCTATAGCCATTTTGAAGAAACCTGTGAAATTATGCAAGCCTATGATGTTTCCTTTTCTTTAGGCGATGGATTACGTCCTGGTTCAATTGCTGATGCTAATGATGCAGCCCAATTTGCCGAATTGGAAACTTTAGGTGAATTGACTAAAATTGCTTGGCAACATGATGTGCAAACGATGATAGAAGGACCAGGACATGTTCCCATGCACTTAATTAAAGAAAATATGGAGAAACAACTTACAGAATGTGATGAAGCTCCTTTTTATACCTTAGGACCTTTAATTAATGACATTTCCCCTGGCTATGACCATATTGCTTCCAGTATTGGAGCCGCCATGATTGGTTGGTATGGTTGTGCCATGCTTTGCTATGTTACACCGAAAGAACATCTTGGATTGCCTGATAAACATGATGTGCGTGAGGGAATTATTACTTATAAGATTGCTGCTCACGCCGCAGATTTAGCCAAAGGACATCCAGGTAGCCAATATCGTGATAATGCAATTTCCAAAGCTCGATTTGAATTTCGTTGGGAAGACCAATTTAATTTAGGTTTAGACCCGATTCGCGCTCAGGAATTCCATGATAAATCTTTACCCAAAGAATCGGCTAAAATAGCTCATTTCTGCTCCATGTGTGGACCGCATTTTTGTGCAATGAAAATTACCCAAGATGTACGTAATTACGCTGAAAATAAAGGAATTGAAGATGTTGATTTGGCTATAGAACAGGGATTAAAAGAAAAAGCTTCCCAATTTAAACAACAAGGCGGGAAAATTTAAATTTATCATAGCAAAACTTAAATAATCTAAACTTAATAACATGACAACTAGCGAAAAACGACTTTTTTATATTGCTGGATTTTTTTTCATTATATATATGTTGCCATTTTATATTGCACCTAAAGTTTACAATGTTTATGAAGATTATAATCAAAATATTGAAACTTTAGAAAGTAATATAAAAAAATATGAAAAATTGAATCAACAAACTGAAGAAATAAAAGCAGAATATCAACATTTAACCACAATAGTTGCGGAAATTGAATCAGGATTATTAACTGGACAAACACGGCAATTAATTGGAACTAACTTACAAAGTTTAGTAACAAAATTAGCTAAAGATGTTGGTATTACAATGGTTAAATCTTTGCCACCACCTGACACTTCATTCGCAACAGATGAATGGTTGTTTGTTATTCAGTCTATGCAATTTGAGGCTTCTTCAGCAACATTGATTGATTTTTTGCAAGCGATTACGGATAATGATAAAAAATTAGAAATTATTCATGTAAATGTACGTAGTCGTAATAATAAACTCACTGGTAAAATTGAAATTGGGGGCTTTAGTTATGCCCCTCAAAATATTATTCAAGAATTAACTGGAGAAAATGTAATATGAATCCACTTAATTTACCTTTATTTAACGATTTACTTTCCAAAAAAGGTATTGCACCGACTGAAGAATTCCCAAAGAATCCTTGTTTAAAATATTTTAATTTACCTGCTATTGAAGATAGAAGTAAGATTCGGTTTCTATTAGGGCAACAAATTCAGTTTCAAAGAGATGAAGAAGACAGCGTTGCACGGTTAATTAAGCATTGGCGAGCTAAATTAGCCCCTGAATTAGAAGGTGCAGAAGGTCAAGGCATGGAAAATTTAGATAATGAATATTTGCAAGACTTAGCTTCGGATGCACCAGTGATTAGAATGGTAAACCATTTAATGGAACGAGCTTTGGATTTAAATGCCAGTGATATTCACTTTGAACCAGAAGAAAAGGTGTTAAAAATTCGTTGCCGAGTGGATGGAGTTATGGTTAATATTGAGACTTTGCCTGCTACAGTAATTTCTGCTATATCTTCCCGAGTAAAATTGATGGCACGATTGGATATTGGGGAAAAACGTTTACCGCAAGATGGACGTATCCAATATAAAATGGGTAATCGTAGTTTAGATATGCGGGTATCGACCTTACCAGGAGTGCATGGTGAATCAATTGTATTACGTATTTTAGACCGCAGTGATATACAAGTTGAATTGAATGAATTAGGAATACCTCAAAATGTACTAGATTCTTATAAAATTATTATTCAACAGCCGCATGGAATTATATTAGTTACTGGTCCGACTGGCAGTGGTAAAACCACCAGTTTATATGCTACTTTATCAAAAGTAAATACTGGGCAACAAAAAATTATCACCGTTGAAGACCCAGTAGAATACCAGCTGGAAGGCATTACTCAAATCCATGTCAACGCAAAGATTGGCTTAGATTTTGCGGCGGGATTACGTTCTATTGTTCGGCAAGACCCTGATATTATCATGGTTGGAGAAATTCGTGACCATGAAACAGCAGAAATTGCGATTGAATCCGCATTAACTGGACATTTAGTATTTTCTACTTTACATACCAATGATGCAGCCAGTGCTATTACTCGCTTACAAGATATGGGCGTGGATTCTTATTTAATTAGCTCCAGTGTTATTGGTATTATGGCACAACGCTTAGTTCGCAAAGTCTGTCCTAATTGTAGTGAAGCAGTTAAATTAAGTGCGGAAGAGTTGCAAGTGTTGAATATTCATGCTAGTGAATATCCTACTATTAAGCGAGGCAAAGGTTGTGATCATTGTGCAAATACTGGTTATCGGGGTCGAGTTGGTTTATATGAATTATTAATGGTTTCTGATAATATTCGGCGTTTGATTGGCAATAGTAGTGATGCTAACCAAATTCGTGCTCAAGCAATTAAAGAAGGTACGCAGACGCTCAGAAAAGATGCGTTACAAAAATTAAGACATGGAATTACTACTCCAGAAGAGATATTAAGAGTAACTAGGGAAACTTGATATGTTTTAAAAAATTATTAACTATGTAGAATTATCTAATAAAAAATAATTTATAATTGAAATAAAACCATGTATTTAAAGCTATTAGAAAAATAATATAGCAGTTAGCTATTATAAATTTCATAAAAAGACTTGCATTTTTTTTATTATAGGTTATAATACTTTTTCAATGCCGGTATAGCTCAGTTGGTAGAGCACCTGATTTGTAATTAGGTTGTCACGGGTTCAACTCCTGTTACCGGCTCACTTCTATAATATTCTATTCTTTAAATATTAACAAATCAATTTCATATTTTCTATACTAAATTTATATAATACGGATTTTCGTCCAAAAATAAATTGAGTTTGACTGCTTTTCTGTGCGTTTATCAGGTTTATTAATCCTCGTTCCTTAATTATGTATATTCTTTATTTGTTATGATTAAACTGACCGTATTGCAAAAAGTTATCTATTTGTCTAAATACCTCTGAAGATAACATAATAAACGGGTAGTCCTGAACAAAGTAGTGATGGTCTCAAAAAACCTGTCAGGTATCAAAGACCTAACAGGTTTAGCACTACCAATAAACGTATGCGTATGTGGTACAACTAAGAAATCCTTCATTTCATCTAATTGGGTTCTTTTTACCGATACTTTCCCATCATCTTTTCCTGGTATCAACGAAGAAAACCAAGGTTCTATACTTTTAGTGCCAGCTATAATACCAATTTCGACCTTAACTGGCTTCAATCGATTAGGCAAACTATCTTTAGTAGTCGTTAACTGTTGACCCGCTATTCCTGTTGACCACCAATACCAAAAAGTATTTTTAAAACGATCTGATATTTAACTGCCTTGATTAGGTGGACTTAACATCACAACCCTTTAAA
>JAGLFE010000010.1 GCA_023144675.1 Thiomargarita sp.
ATTTCTTGGTAGATAGTTACAAATAATTATTATAATATTTGATTTTTTGGCTGTTATCTTACTAACTTAAATATCAAATTATATCTTGTTTTTACTTCGATTTTTTTCTATTTTCTTTGCGCCTATAACTATTACGTAATACTGAAATTTCTTCTAAAGTGAGTAATAATTTATGTTTTTGTTCATCAAATAAAATTACTTTGTCAGCATATTTACTCGGTACTCTTGACTGAGTTGTAATAATTATGATAGTTCCTTCTGATTTTAGCTGCTGAATAGTATTAAATAGTACTGAACGAGTGGATTTATCTAAATGTGGAATCGGTTCATCCAAAATAATCAAAGGAGGACTACCATAAAATGCACGTGCCAAAGCAATTGCTTTTCTCTGTCCTGATGATAACAAAGGTTCATACTCGACAATAATAGTATCATAACCTTTAGGTAAAGCAAGAATTGTATTATGTATCCCAGCCAGTTTAGCAGCTTTTATAACCTTATCAATATCCCCAATTGACATACTTGCTATATTTTCGCGCACAGTTCCTCTGAATAGCGTTGTATCCTGCGGTAAACTGCCAATTCCTTGAATAATACTATTTTGCTGTAATTGAAATATATGTACATCTCCAAGCCTAATATTACCTGAACGTGGAGAAATTAAGCCACTTACAAGTCTTGAGAAAGTAGTTTTTCCTACAGCAGATGAACCTATAACAAAAAGTACCTCACCAGGGTTTACGATTAAATTAATGTTACGAAAAATAGATTTCGTCTGTTGCGGATAACGGTAACTAATTTTTTCAATAAATAGAGGTACGGGATGTTCTGAATTTGGGATGGAAATCGGCGAAGTATGGTCTTTCTTTAATAAATCTTTCATTCGTCCATAAGATTTTTTTGCGGCTACCATTTCACGCCATTTCACCATCGCACTCCGTACCAGTAAAAAAGCGGTGCGACTCAGTACACTAGCTGCGATAAGTGCTCCAAGAGTAAGAACTTGTTGAATAACTAACCATATTCCAAATCCAAAAATACTTACACGCAGAAAGCGTCCTGTTATACGAATGGCGGCAAAAAAATAAATGTTTAAAGTTCTAGTTTGTATTCCTTTATTAAGTCGAATAAAAGCACTATTGTACCAACGTTCGGCAAAATTATTCACAATATTGAGTGAACCAACTGTTTCACTATGACGTTCAACTGCAGCAACCCAATCCTGATCGTCTTTTCCAGCAAGGTAAGAGCTATCACGAGAATCACGAGTCATACGTTCATTTAGTTTTCCCAAAATTAGTGCAATAATACTGCTACCAAGCAAAATATAGCCTAATTGGGGGGAAATTAGGAATACAAGACCAATAAAGATGGGAGCCCATATTAAATCTATCCAAGCTGTAAATCCTTCTCCAGCAACGAAAGAACGGATAATTCTAACATCCCGCAAAGAACTTGAAACCTTTTTTCCATAGTGATTGCTATTTTTTAATCCAGCAGCAACAAATAAAGCATGACCAAAAAAACGTTCAATCCAATTACCCCAAAACATTAGCATTCGCCTGCGGATAACTTCCAATAATACACTAAATATGATAGCTGTCAAAGTAATTATCGTCAACATAAATAAAGTTTCTAAGCTACGGCTTGCAACAACACGATCCAAAATTTGAAGTATGTACATTGGTACAACTAATCGGAGAAGATTAATAAATATGCTGAACAAACCAATAGCCATTAAGCCTGAATATGATTTATTCCAAGCTATATTAATAGGATTTAGTTGTTTAATTGATGGATCAGTATTAATCACAATTTTACTCTAATAATATTAAAAATGGTAGTATCTCTTTCATAGTTTATTCAGGGAAATCAAAATCATAGCTATCATAAGCATCACGTGTTTGCATAGAGTCAATTGGTTGAGTTAATGTATAGCCCTTATTAACATTTAGTTTCAATAATCTTGCCTTAATTATTTCGTCAAACCCTTCCTTCCAAGAAGCACTATCTGCTTCACCAGTCAAATATGGTACGAGCGCACCAGCTTGTATTTCAAATGGGGTAAAAAGTGGACAGTCTTTAATCGCAGCCGCAGCTTCACGCATGGCTAATGGCGACCTGGTCAATTGACCACTGACAGCCACTATGGAATAACCAAGTTCAAGCATTTCATAATATCCCGCTTTGGCTCCTAATGAATCGTAGGCGGCAAAAACTGCTTTGTGTACAATAGAGCGAATTCTAGGTGAACGTAATAATGTTGCTGTCTCTATATGTTGTAAACCATCAGCTATTTCTATTACCGCAAAATCGCATTTACGTACTGCTGCTTGATGGATTAATCCTAGTACCCCAGTTTCGATTTGTTTATCTGGTATTTTATAGGTGCTAGTAAATCCTGCATCGGTAAAGTCCATAATAATATCAGCTCCCATGTCCATCATTTTCCATAGGTCTCCACCTGAGCCAGTACCAGTTGCCTTGATGCCTGCAACTTTAAAACCACTTTCTTTAAGTCCACATATCACTGAAGCAGCGGTAAAGGTTTTACCCGAATTCATTGCGGTACCAGCAACTAGAATGACTTTCATTCCCAATTTTTCCTTGTCGAGGGCTGCACGATGCCTTATACGATAGTTGATAAGATTTAATGGTTTTCCTTGAACATCGCTAATGAGACCTATAGGCATAATTTGAGTTGGTGGTAACATACGGTCATGGCGACTAATTTCACGTGATGCAACTCCTCCACCAGCCACTAAATCACATAATCCAAGATCATTGCCAACAATTGCTTCAAATTGATCAGGCGCATATCGATTACCATAACAGACAAGAATTTCATCGCCAGGCATCATTATTACGCGACGACCGTGAATACTTTCGATCTTACGATGTTTACCTAGTTCAAAAACTGTAGCTAAAACTAAATTTCCAGTAACTGGTTTTACATTTCCAGCAATAAGTGTTTGCATATCAGGTATAGGTACGCGCCGTGTGGTAAATGCACGCTTAACTTTTTTAATACGATTACCTGAAAGTTTTTTAATATGTACTTTATTTCTCATCGTTATTTTTTTAATCTATTGCGGCGTTGTTGCATAAATAAAGGTTAAAATTTTTGCCATGCAGGCGAACAGATATATCTCCAATTTTTACGATAAGAACTTTATAAAACTAGAATTATTTAATAAAATTAGAATTTTATTATAGTAGCTATAAAAATTCAATTAAAATGATATAAATTTTAAATACCTTATTTAGTTGATTTATGAGTTGTATGCGTAAGGCGAGTTATTATAATAAAAAAGTAAATAGTATATGATTAAATAGTTTTATTACTTATTATAATATACTTATAGATTAAATCAAAATATAATTTCTAATTAATAAGTAATTAATGTTAATTTGGATGAAAAATAAATATAGTTAAATCAATAAGTTAAAATTTCACAAAAACAATTTAAATTTTTTATTTTCGATAAATTCAACAAACTACATAATTAAACTTAATTAGCATTAATAATTTGGACAATTTTTACAACTTATCGTTATGAATTTTTATTATTATTTATTAAGTTATTTCGTAATTTTTGCTTGTCAAACAACAGTTATTGCTAATGATTCCTTTGGTGGACACATTAAATACCATCTAGCGACTGCAAAATATAAATTGAATAATACTTTTGATATACGTTTACTAACTGATAAATATTGGCAAAATTGGCATTTTCAAGTGCATTATGAAATTTTAGCTCTGACAGAAGACAATTTGCCTAATAATACATTGATTGATGATTATCGTTTATTTAATTTTAGCCACGAGTGGAATAATGAAGATGTAAATGCAGTGCATCGTTTAGATCGTTTGATTTTAGATTATACTGGCAAGCAATTAGTAGTCCGTTTTGGGAGACAAGCGGTCAGTTGGGGAAATGGTTTTATTTTTCATCCATTAGATATTTTTAATCCATTTTCGCCGATAGAAATTGATAAAGATTATAAATCTGGGGATGATATGTTTTATGGTCAATGGCTATTTGATAATGGCAATGACCTGCAAAGTATTATTTTACCACGCCGTAATATTAAGACTAATAAATTAGAAAGCGAACTAAGCAGTTTTGCCCTAAAATATCAAGGCAATTCTACAAACATTGGGAACTTTGATTTGATTGCCGCTCGTCATTTCGATGAAAATATGTTAGGGTTTGGCATAAGTCAGGATGTTTGGGAAGCAGTTTGGCGTTTTAATCTTAGCGTTACCGAATTAGCAACAGAAAATGTAGTTATAGCATTGGTAACTAATATAGATTATTCATGGGAACTATTTGAACATAATTTTTATGGATATTTGGAATATTTTTATAATGAATTAGGTGAAACTCAAGCTGAAAACTATTTTTATCCCAATATGGCACTACAAAATAGGTTGCAACTGGGTGAATTTTATACACGAGGGCAGAATTATTTAGCTGCTGGAATGCAAATTGAAATTACACCGCTATTTAATATTTTTACCAATTTAATTAGTAACTTGCATGATAATAGTCTTTTTTTTCAAATACGAGGAATTTATGATTGGACTGAAAATTTGCAGTTAATAACTTGGTTAGATTTTCCAGTTGGTGAAAAAGGTACTGAATTTGGTGGTATGGAAGTTACAGAAAGTGATTACTTATCATCAGAAACACGGGCTTATTTGCGTTTAACTTATTATTTTTAATGGAAATAAACATACCTAATTTGTAACTATCTACCAATTAAAGCTTCAAATGCGAAAAATTTTAACATGATTGATGCGCTTTGTTCCTCAACACTACATTTTTATGTATTTCTTAGATAGTTACTCTAATTTGATATTTCAACTTTCTGCATAAGGTGAACTAATAAACCCTATTTCTTGGCAATTAAAACAATGCAAGTGTTGGAAGCTCGGTCATGCCAAGTTTGTTTTTTTCCACTTATAATAGCCCAAAAAAATCCTAACCCAAAAACTAAAATTGATAAAATAGCTACTAAAAAACGAATTAAAGTTTGTTGCCAACTAATTTTTTCTCCTTGAGTAGATTGTAATTTTATTCGCCAAGCTTTCATGCCCAAGGTTTGTCCCCCACGTTTCCACGCCCAAGCAAAGTATAAAAACCAAATAGTTAATAAATAAAGTTGAAAAATTAATCCTTCATGTATTAATGGATAAATAATAGCTGCTGCAAAAAATAAAACCGAGAATAACAACAAAGAATCGTAAAATATAGCGGCAAAATGACGAAATAAATTTGTGCAAATTTGTTCAGATTGTAAAGATGTTTCCATTTTATGCTTAACTTTAAAATAAGATTTAAGAAATTATATTTTTTACAAACTATCTATTTTAACATATTTATTTTATTATCATCTTAAATTTCCTAGTTATAATTATTCGATTATATAGTACAATATATTTCAAATAAATAATTTTATTAGTTTGTAAAATATTAATAATAAACTATGGCTATATTACAAGTACTCCACTTTCCCAATATTCGATTACGGGTCAAAGCAACCACGGTTAATAAATTTGATAATTCTGTCCGTAAAATAGTTGCTGATATGTTTGAAACTATGTATGCCGCACCTGGTATCGGTTTAGCTGCTATACAAGTCAATATTCCTCAACAAATTATCGTGATTGATGTATCAGAAAAACAAAATCAACCATTATGCTTAATTAATCCTAAAATAATAGCAAAAGAGGGCAAACAAACATTTGAAGAAGGCTGTTTATCTGTGCCTGATGTATTTGAAGAAGTGGAACGAGCTGAAAAAATTACAGTGGAAGCTCTTAATCAAAAAGGTGAATCCTTTACTTTATCTACCGATGGTTTATTAGCGATTTGTATTCAGCATGAATTAGATCATTTAATTGGCAAGTTATTTATCGATTATATATCTTCCTTAAAACGCCAACGTATTCAAAAAAAATTATTAAAACAAAAACGGTAAACGTAAATGAAAAAAAGGATTGTTTTTGCAGGCACACCAGAATTTGCCATACCTAGTTTATTAGCGTTATTAAATTCAACACATAAAGTTTGTGCAGTTTATACGCAACCAGATCGCAAAGCAGGAAGAGGACGCAAATTAAAATCAAGTCCAGTAAAATTAGCTGCCATTGAGCATAATATTCCTATTTATCAACCTAATAATTTGAAAAATGTTGAAGATATTGCACAGTTGCAAGCATTAAATGCCGATTTAATAGTCGTGGTCGCTTACGGACTTATTTTGCCGAAAAATGTACTTGAAATTCCTCATTTTGGTTGCGTAAATGTTCATGCTTCATTATTACCTCGTTGGCGAGGAGCAGCTCCTATTCAAAGAGCATTGATTGCAGGTGATGTAACAACAGGTATTAGCTTGATGCAAATGGATGTTGGATTAGATACTGGTGATATGTTGAAGCAAGTAAATTGCACGATTTTGGCTAATGATACTGGGCAAACTTTGCATGACCGATTAGCTAGTTTGGGAGCGCAATTATTGACTGAAAATATTGATAATATTGAGAACTTGCCAACGACAAAACAGGATGATAAGCAAGCTATTTATGCTAAAAAATTAGCAAAAGCAGAAGCTAAATTAGATTGGCAGCAACCCGCAACTATTTTGGAACGTAAAATCCGAGCATTCAATCCATATCCAATCGCCCAAGCAGAGTTATTTAATCAAACATTTCGTATTTGGGAAGCTAAAGTGTTGCCGATTTCAAATTCTCAACATTCTGTAGGTAGCATAATAAGTTGCCAAGCTGATGGTATTGATATTCTAACTGGGGAAAATATATTGCGATTATTAAAAATTCAAACAGCTGGTGGTAAAGCAATAACTATTAAAGATTTTTTAAATGGACATCCAGAATATTTATGTTAATAGCAAAATCGTAACTATTTACCAAAAAATACGTATAAAATGTAGGATGCTACTGAGGAACAAGCGCATCAATTGTGTTAAAATTTTCGCATTTAAAGTTTAATTGGCAGATAGTTACGGAAAATCACTACTTTACTCAAGATTACTTGTTTTTTAGAAGGAAAACTGATTGTGCATTCTATGACTTAACCACGGTTTTTAATTACCATTACATCAAGAATTTTTGCACCTACTTCATCAGAAACTTCCAAGACTTGTTGTAATTCTTCCAATAAAGCTTTTTCACTGTCTTCAATTACGCCATCCGCTAATGAAATATCCACGGCACAAGCAAAAGCAGTTTCTCGTAAATCGTTCGGCAAGCTAGTTTTAGCTAGGGTAACTAATCCACCTACGCCTTCATTCTCTAAGATTGTAACTAATTTTTGAAAAATGACTTTTATTTCTTTTTCCGACATATTGCTGAACATTTTCATTTGCAATAAATAGGCAAGAATACCTTTTACTTCAGATTCATCAATATTACCATCTGCGGCTGAAGTGGCGAGTGCAATGCCTAAAAAAGCTTCTTGGGTGCTAAATGTATCTGAGGATGTAGGTGCTTGACTTGAACTAAACCAACCCATAATTTCTCCATGTTGCAATAATTTTGTTAAAGAAAAAGTTTTATCATCTAGTATGATAAGGTTAATTAAGTAATTTTCAAGTAGGCAAAATTTCCACAGTTAATTCGTGGACAAATAAATTTATTATTAACATAACTAATTAACAAAAAAATTGCTAGAATAACAAAAATAAAACTTAACAAGTTTAAACTTAAATTAACAAAATTTTTATAAAGGAAAAATATACATGATTTATACCCAAAAGCATCCCGCTTTATTTTTAATGGGAGCATTTATGGTAATCACAGGAGCATTAACCCAATTTGGTTTAATGGACAGCGTTATTAATTTCCTATCAATAAAAAAATATGTGAGTGAAATTATTTCATTATCTTATATATTTGGTGGTATTTCTTGTGTAGTTGGTTTCTGGAATTTGGTTGGTAAGCATAAAAAAGGGCATTTAGATTATTATCTTTCCACTGTTGCGGGTGTTATTTTTATTTTAATGATTTCGATGGGAATTCGTTGGTTTGTTGCACCATTTGTAGCGGTATTAAGTAAGTCAATGGGTACAGTTATGGGAGATAAATATTTACACGAAGTTTTGGGATTAAATTATATTGTTTTAGGTATTTTAACTGGAATTATTATCGTTAACTTTTTTAAAATACCAGCTTGGGCAGAAAATGGAGTGCGTTTATCACGGCTAGGATTGAAAACTGGTGTTATTTTACTCGGAACTTTATATAGTTTAGCTGAATTACAACAATTAGGTTCTTTATCTATTCTTATGGTGGGAACTTTCGTTTTAGGGTCAGTAGGTATTGTTTTATGGATGGGAATTAGACTTAATATCCCAAATTCAATGGCTGGCGTTTTATCAGCAGGCATGGGTGTTTGTGGCGTATCCGCTACAGTCGCTTCCGCACCAGTTGTTCAAGCTAAATCAGTGGAAATTGCTTATACTATTGGAACTATTTTACTTTGGGGAGTAGGTTGTATGTTTTTATTCCCAATTGTGGGCAACATCTTAGGTTTAGGTTACGTGCAATTTGGAGCTTGGGCGGGAACTGGAATATTAAACTCTGCTCAAGTTGCGGGGGCTGCTTTAGCTTATCAACCAGATGGAATTGAAACTCTTAAAGTTGCGGAAATTTTTAATATTACTCGAGTATTGGTATTACCCATAATTGTTGTTTGGTTAGCAATATGGTATGTTAAACGTGAAGAAAATGCCCCCGATGTTAATATTATGCGGGTTGCTTTTGAAAAATTCCCTATTTTTGTTATCGGATTTTTGTTAATGTTTGCCTTGTCTTCCACTGGAATGTTTGCCCCAGCTAAACATTATAAAGGTAAATACTTTGATAATAATATTTCAGCGGAAAAACTTTTGACCGAACAAGAACTAACAATTTTAAAATCTGAACAAAATAAAGTTCAACAAGCAACCCGTAAAGAAACTATTAGCCGCTTAATCGAAAACCAAAAAATCATGTCAATTGCGGATGATGATACTGTACGTGGTTTAGTTAATGCAAATATATTATCTAGCGAAGCAAATGGTATCTTGAAAAAAGCACATAAATCAGTTCGTCATACGGCTAAAAAAATTAACAAATTTCGCCAATTTATTACTTGGTTATTCGCATTTGGGTTGGTTGGATTGGGAATGCAAATCACCTTTAGCTCGATTAAACAAGCGGGCGGACAACCTTTAATCATTGGCGGTGTTGTTGGCACAATTAAAGCGACCTTGTCATTAATAATTGTGATTTTATTCGTACATGAAACAATTTAATTTATTCGCAACCTAAAGGATTCATTTATGTCAAAAGAAAATAAACCAGTAACTGCAAAACCTAAGTTTAATCGTGGAACTACCCTGACTATTTTCAAAAACGACCGCTATGAAGACATCATTGCTTTAACGTTGTCATTTTTAATTGCTTTAGGTGTGTATTTTTTTGTGGATTAATATTTTTTTGAACAATCGTAGTAGGTTTAATTAAAGCAATGTAATCGGACAATTTTTTGTAATCGTTTAATGATAATTATTTGTAATGAATGTTAAAACAATTTAATATCCAAGCACTTTCCAAAGCAAAATCCCATGAATTGCAACATAAAATTGATAATAAAACTAAGCCATTAGGTGCTTTATGGCAGTTGGAACACATTGCTTTTCACATAGCTTGTGTACAAAATACTTTATCTCCCAGGTTAAAAAAACCAACTATTATTATATTTGCAGGTGATCATGGCATTACTGTGAAAAATGTAAGCCCTTATCCCCAAGAAGTTACTTATCAGATGGTGTTTAATTTTTTGGCTGGTGGCGCAGCTATTAATATTTTTGCTAAACAACATCAAATTGCTTTAAAAATAGTGGATGCTGGAGTTAATTATCATTTTCCAGAACATCCACAGTTGTTAGAGGCTAAAATTGATTTGGAAACCCAAAATTTTTTAACTAAACTTGCTATGACTCAGGAACAATGCCAACAAGCTATACAACAAGGTAGTAATATTGTTAGCAAAATTCAGACAGAAGATTGTAATGTAATTGGGTTTGGGGAAATGGGAAATACCTCTTCTGCTGCCATTTTAATGCAGCTTTTGACGGATATACCACTCATAGAATGTGTTGGTAAAGGAACTGGACTTGATGACCAAGGTTTACAAAATAAATATAATATCCTAAAAAAAGCCATTGCTAATCAGAATTGTTCTACTAATCCGTTAAAGATATTACAAACTTTTGGAGGATTTGAAATTGCGATGATGATTGGAACTTATTTGCAGGCTGCGGAATTAAAAATGCTTATTTTAGTCGATGGATTTATTGCAACAACGGCTTTATTAGTCGCAAGTAAATTATATCCAAATATATTGGATTATTGTATTTTTACTCATCAATCGCAGGAAAAGGGACATAAAAAATTGTTAAATTGTTTAAAAGTACAAGCATTATGCCATTTAGAAATGCGTCTAGGTGAAGGAACTGGAACTGCAGTTACCTATCCAATTATTCAATCAGCCGTCAATTTTCTCAATGATATGGCTTCATTTGAAAATGCTGGTGTTTCTAATAATACTGCCTCAATGTCTTGAGTGAATAACTTCTAAAGCGGGCGATTAATAATGAAGTCATTTAAAAAATAGATAATCCTGAATAAAGTAGTGGTAAATAATTATGTAGGTTGGATTGCACTAACCTGACCTACATTTTAGCCCAATCACTACTATATTTATAGGACTACCTACATTTTATTAAAAGGTTCAGCTCGCTTAATTAACTCATCTAATCCAGATTCACTATCATTGCGCGGTTTTCCTGGATGAATACATTTCGCTGGACAAAGTTCAGCCGCTTCAACCAATTGCGCATAAGTTCCGCTATTTAAATCACCTAATACAGCTTGTTTACTTTCATTATAAACAAATAATACCGTATTAAGATTTAAACAATCATTGCAGCTAGTACATAAATCGCTGTCAATCCAAGGGTCTTCAAATATAACTTCTTCCTGAACTTCAGGTTTTGGTTCAACTTCTGCTTCAACAACGGTTTCCACAGTTTCAACCGTTTCTAATTTTTCTGAAGTAGATAAAAAACCTAATTGAGAACCACCAGCCGTTAAATCCAATCCTAATAAAACATCCGTCAATCGTTGCATGACTTTTCCAGCAGTTTCTTGCTTGGTTTGTGCCAATTGTTCAGTATGTTTAGTTGATAAACGTTCCTTTTCGACTTGTTGTTCAGAACGAATTTTAATGCGGGCTTTTTCAACTGCAATATCAACATATTTATTCTTAATGCCAGCTAACTCTTGTAAAATATGCCAATAATTTAAACGATCTTGACAAGCAAAAATCAACGCCCGAGAAACTACTAGTTGTCGTAATTCACCTTGAGCATTTACCGCCCAAATAAAAGGTATTATTTTGAAATTTTCCAATGCTTGCGAATTTGATAAATATTTATCAAGCGGGATTAAATCTTCACTATTTACACCTTTAGGAACTAATCGAAAATGTTCATGAGTTCGTGGTATTAATAATACATAATCAGCAAAAGTAAAAGCTAATTCGCTATCAACAATTTGCTCTTGAGCATTTTTATATTGAAATTTATTTAAAGTCCAATCCATTTCTGGTTGAGGATTGCCCGCAAAATTCATTCTATCGGCTGAAAAATCACCAGCATCTGGATTAATATGGAAGAAAGGATGCGCTCGACTTTCCAAAGCTGCTCCAGCAACTAGCCAAGCATTAATACCATGAACAAAACGTTGTACTCCAGTATTGATAATGTGCAAACTGGTACGAGTAGCATTTAATGCGGATAAAAATTGGGTAAGTAAATGTTGATGTCTTGCTGAAGAAGATTGAGAAACAACCGCTTGCCGATGGCTGATTCCAAAATAGCCCAATTCTAAGCGATAATCAAGAAATGGATTATCAATTGACGAACCGTGAGAACTACTATGGGCGCGATCTCGAAGCAAAATTTGAATTGGTCGTCCAGAACGCAATAACTTGGAAAGACTTACCATGCTTTCGTCCACTGCCCGTTCTCCAGTTTCAAGCACAATAACCGCAGGTAATAATAAAATTTCTTGTTTAGAAAAAGCTTCCCAAGAAAAGTTTGTAAACCAAGGGTCATGAATATTCGGATCGTAAACACTTTGGATTTCTAATTGCGCAATCCGCATGGCGGCAAATATTTCTGCCCATTTTGTTGCTTGTTTATCAAATAAATTTGTACCTTTTGTGCAGGGATTTGAGTGAGTAAAAGCAGATAAAGTTGGTATATTTTCCAACCAATTTCCTTCAATATCTCCATCAGTGCAATAAACAAAACGTACTAAAATAGAATCATCATCATTCAAAAAATTTTCTAAGGTAGTAATTGCATTGAAAATACGCTTAGAACGTTCTTCAGATAAAATGGCTGAACCCTGTGAATGTAGCATTATATCTGATAATAAATTATAATTGAAATGATTGCCAACCACTCCAATACTATTTTTCATCATTTTAGGTTCGATGGATTCGTCTAATTTACAACGGTCAACATCCAATATTGTTTTTAGCTGACTAATTGCTTGTTCAGCTTGCTTCTTAAATTGTTTACGTCTTGGCAATAAACAACTACAAATAGCGTGATGAAGCAAATGAATTGCCGCATAACGTCCATAACCTAGTAATTGGCTTTGTTCAGGAATTAAATTGAGTAATTGTTTAAAGTCTGCTTGTAAACGAGCATTATTTTCTGCATCTAAAGCAAGTTCAGTCTGTAACGCTTCCCCCAACTTAGATAATAATATAATGGCATCTACTGGTTCTTCTTGTTCCCGCAACGCACTGCGTAAATTTTTTTCTAATCGCGAGAGGTTATCTTTTAAAATGCGGGCGGATTCTGTTTGGGGGGCAAATAATTCTATAATTTCTTGTAAAACAACAGAAATTGGTTTAGCAAATTGTTCTGCACTACTATTTTTCCCAGCTTGAACGGCAGGATATAAAAATAATGGATAATCATACCGTACTTTAGAAACATCTCGATAAGCATGCAATAGGGCTGGTATGTAATCATCACTTACCGCTTCAGTTTTACCTATATTGCGGGGATCGCCTAAATGAAAATGGCGTAAATTATATAAAATTTCTTCAATATTTGCTTCATCTGATTCTATCCTTGGTATAAAAGGCAAAGTTTCGTTTAATTGAACTTTATTTTTTTCATATTCTGTCGTTGCTACTGTTTTGTGTTTAGGAAAATTTAAATCAAATTTATAATCAGAATAATCAGAAGCTTTTAATTTATTTGCTGTTATTGTTGCTTGATTTGACATTATTAATATGTTCCATCATCTCATTATTTAATCGTAAAATTATATGAGTTTATGATTATAGCAGTTATATTATTATTTTAAATAATTATTTTTCATTATTTGCTAACAAATGGCTAGTCATGTATAAAGTAATGAAAAACTTTATAAGCATTTGATAATTAACATATTTACATGGAAAATTACTATATTATTCAGGGAAAATATCTATTGTAACTGCTACATTTTTTGTCGTAATTATTTCATAAACGTTCCTAAGTATCAAATATTTGACAAAATTACCACCACTTTATTTAGAACTGCCATCTTTTTACTGTAAAACTTTCCCAGCAATCGGTATATTTACCTCAATTATTTTAGCATCGCAATTAAATTTAGCATAAAGACAAGCCTTTAATTGTCCACTGTTAGCATCATAGTTTTCGATGATAAAACGTGAAGCATTTTTATACCGATCGCTGGAACAAATACCTTCTTTGTAAGGAGAATTAACTAAAACTAAGTCAAAATCTTTGCCAGTGAAAGTTCCTGCTTTTAAGTTGGCAACCGCAAAATTTTGGAATTCAAATAAACCAACTTGCTCGGTTAAAATACCCATACTAAATTGTTCTGGTGATGCTTCCATTCCAGGATTTCTCATCCCGTTAAATTTTGGAGTAGGTACGGTGATAGTTGCTAATTTTTTATTCACGGTTAAAACAGGTTTATTACTACATTGATTTGGTGTTATTAAAGAAGAGTCTTGATTGTTACTAGGGTCATTTCCAGTTGCGCAAGCGGTTAATATAAAAATAAAAATTATTGAAGTAATTAAATTTTTTTGATTCATTGTTTATTATTTTATGAGTTGCTAGAGTTCCTAAATATTATTTTTAATAAAGAACTGCTTATTATTATAATATTAGATAGAAAATATTATTCTACTAATTTTTTTAGCTAAAAATTGAACAATTTATGAAAAGTTCAAAGCATGACTTTTATGAAGCTACTTTGAACTTTATGAAAATTTCTATTGTGTAGAAAAATAGGAGAGATATTACTAATGCAGTTATTGGAATTGGTAAATATTAAAATATAGTTTTTCAGAAAAATAAATTCAGTAAACCTACAAGTTATTTAGGTGCTAGTAGGTTTATAAAATTATTTTCCTAAGTTCATATATTTATTCTGCTGGTGTTTCTGCAAGTGATTTTGCAATAGCAGCAGCTTCATCATCACTAACTGCGAAACTAGCCATCATAGCTTTCATTGAAGCCGACATACCATTGTTTCTAGTTCCTGCTTGAATATCTTTTATTTGTTGCGCTAAATATTCTGCATTTTGTCCAGCTAATTTAGGATAAGCATCCATGATAGGTGTTTTACCATCTGCACCATGGCAAGTAAGGCACATTTTAGCTGAATAAGAAGCATCTGGAACAGTTTCAGCAACAAAGCTTTCTTGGCTAGAAATCCATTCTGCAATGGCTGTAACTTCATCATCACTAACTCCCATACCGCCCATCATGCCTTTCATGGCAGCGGTTTGTTCGTTAGCACGAGTTCCATCACGAATATCTTTTATTTGTTGGATTAAATAAGTTGTATTTTGTCCAGCTAATTTAGGATAAGTACCCATAATAGGTGTTTTAGCATCTACACCATGGCAAGTACCGCACATTTTAGCAGTATAAAGTGAAGCACCATCAGCTAAAGTTACATTGCTTATAAGTAAACTACTAGCCATTACTGCACCAAAACCAAGCATTTTTAAAGTACGCATTAAATTAAAATACTCCTATCAACAATTAGATAATAAAATATATATATGAAAATTATAATTTTAGCATATTCTATTATTAAGAAGCAATTATTTTTATAAAAAAGTATAATATATTTAATAGTTCTTATATAAATCAAATAGTTATAATTAATGTTTTTTCAAAATTAAATTTGATTATTTAATAATTTTAAAAACTTGAAATATTTTTATAAATCTAGCAAGAAAAAATTTAGGCAGAAATTTGCTGATTATTTTGATAATGATGGTGGGTATAAATGGCTAAATCTTGAGCGGCTTTGGAACCAAATAGAGCTAAATAATCAGGGTGTTGACTTACTGTAGTTGGATGTCCTGAACAGCAGATTTTTTTATTTAAGCAAATAACATAATCGGTGGTTGCCATAACAATGTGTAAATCATGCGATACCATTAAAATGCCACATTGTTTTTCCTGGTTAATATGATTAATTAAATCGTATAATTCATATTGACCAGCCACATCAACTCCTTGTATTGGCTCATCAAGTACTAATAAATCAGGTTCTCGTAATAAAGCTCGTGCTAATAAAACTCGTTGCATTTCTCCACCAGAAACGTGTTGCAAGGGCGTTTTTAAGATTTTACTTGCACCTACTTCATCTAAAATGGATTTTATTTTATCTTTTTTTATATCACCTAAAGTTAAAAAACGTTCTACAGTTAAAGGTAAAATTGGGTTGATATGTAAATGTTGCGGCATATAGCCGATAATTATATTTTTTTGTCGCAATATTTTTCCAGAATTAGGCATTATTAAACCTAAAACTATTTTGACTAATGTTGACTTACCAGCCCCATTGGGACCAATTAAGGTAATAATTTTATTTTGTTGTACGTCTAATGAAACATTTTCTAAAACAATATTATATTGAAATTGAACCGAAATATTTTTAACTCGTACCAAATAATTGGATTGCATATTTTATCAGCTTTCTGAATTAATAATATTTAGATTAGATTATGAGAATATTTCTAAGAACAAAATATATGCCCTTAGAAATTTTAGATTAATAATAAAGCTGGAAAAATTATTAAATAATATAGCCCCGTTCTTCATGGAGTACAATATCAAGCCCTTCAATTTCTTCTTCTTTGCTAACCCGTAAACCAATTAATATATCAATGGCTTTTAGAATAATAAAGGTAACAATTGCTGTATAAACCAGTACAAAACTAATCCCAATTAATTGCACTCCTAATTGTTGACTAATACTTGTTATGCCTTCAGCAAAACCTTGACCGCTAAAAACTCCTAATTGGGTTGAAGCAAAAATACCTACGAGAAAAGTTCCCAAAATACCACCTACGCCATGCACAGGGAAAACATCTAATGAATCATCTATTTTTAGCACTCGTTTTAGGAAGTTGGTAGCAATAAAACAGATAATACCAGCACTTAAACCAATAACCAATGCCCCAGCAGGACCGACAAAGCCAGAGGCAGGAGTAATAGTTCCTAACCCAGCGACCATTCCAGTTACTATACCCAATACACTGGGTTTGCCATATTTAATCCACTCGGCAACCATCCAAGCCATTGCTCCAGCAGAAGCGGAAAGATGAGTTACTAACATCGCCATTCCAGCATCACCATTGGCAGCTAAAGCACTACCAGCGTTGAAACCAAACCATCCTACCCATAACATTCCAGCCCCAGCTACGGTCATAGTTAAATTATGTGGTGGCATGGCAACTTGTGGGAAACCATGTCGTTTACCTACGACAACGGCAGCCACTAAAGCAGCTACTCCAGCAGTAATATGGACAACAGTTCCGCCAGCAAAGTCGAGCAATCCCATATTACCGAGCCAGCCTCCACCCCAAACCCAATGAGTTACTGGTGCATAAACTACAGTCAGCCAAATAGCACTAAAAATCATCATGGCAGAAAACTTCATTCGTTCAGCAAAAGCACCGACAATCAAGGCTGGAGTAATAATAGCAAAAGTCAGTTGAAACATGGAAAATACCGTTTCTGGAATATCTCCAGACATACTATCTTTAGTTACACCCGCCATAAAAGCTTTACTCAAATCACCAATCCAATTGTTGCCTTCTGTGAACGCTAATGAATAAGCATAAGTAAACCATAATATGGAAACCATACAAGTAATAGCAAAACATTGCATAAGCACCGAAAGTACATTTTTACTTCTTACAATTCCGCCATAAAAAAAGGCTAAACCTGGAATGGTCATAAAAAGAACTAATGCGGTTGCAGTTAATATCCAAGCGGTATTGCCAGCGTTCAATTCATCAGCAAATCCCAATGAGGGAAATAGCAGACCATATATTAGTAATAAAAGTGTATTTTTCATAATATACACCTATATTTAAAGTGCTTCTTTACCAGTTTCACCAGTACGAATACGGATAGTTTGTTCTAGGCTATAAACGAAAATTTTCCCATCCCCAATTTTACCAGTATTAGCTGCTTTGGTTATGGCATCAATTACGTTATCAAGTATATCTTCACTAACAGCGGCTTCAATTTTTACTTTAGGCAAGAAATCCACTACATATTCAGCACCACGATACAATTCTGTATGCCCTTTTTGGCGACCAAAACCTTTGACTTCTGTAACGGTAATACCTTGAATACCAATTTCAGACAGGGCTTCGCGTACATCGTCTAATTTAAACGGTTTAATAATTGCTGTTACCATTTTCATAATAAATAACTTCCTATAAAATTAATAAAAATTAACCAGTAATTCCTAGTCTAAAACTTAACTAAAGATTTACTTTTAACTATATGCAAAAATATATCCAGTTTTTAAGTAACTGAAAAATAAGCTAAAAGTTTATGATTGTCAGCTTTTTGTCGTATAAAAAATGTCGTTTGTAAGGTTTGCTACAAAAAAATGATTGGTTGAAATACTTTCTTTCTAAATTCTACTGAATATGTCATAATCTTTTTTATCCCTTTTTTTATATTTTAGCTTGATAATATTGTATCCATTTATACTTCTTTTGCTATACCTTCGCCAAATTACCAACTAAAAAATAGGGTTAATTAGCTAAGTAATTGAAAATAATGTATATTTAGTATTTTTACTTTCATAAGCTAATACAGGTAAGTATCTGAATTTTATGAAAAAAGCAAATAATCTTATATTTTAGTATGTAATTTGGCGAAGGTATTGTTATTATAATGTTAATATTATTTAATTTTATCCACCACTACTTTGTTTAGGACTATCATCAACTTTTATTAAAATGAGGTTATATGAACACTTTAGAACTTAAAATCCAATTAATTGCTCAACTCAAAGCCGAGTTTGAAAATCCCGCTATCAGTCATTTTACTGATGATTGGGAAAAAGGAGTTAATTTGCTGTTTGATATTAGTCAGATTTCCAATTTTAATTATGAATTTATGACGGCTTTGGAAGATGTATTGATAAACAAGCCTACAGATTCTAATGCTTTAATTCAATTTACCAGTTATTTAGAGAATTATTTGACTCGAATTGGGCATTTTTTGGGTAAATTATCCGCAAGAGAGCAATGGACTTTGATGCCGCTTTTAAAGAAGTTGGAATTACATAAAAAATATCCTAATTTTACTTGGGATGATTTGGCAAATTATGAAAATCAGCCCATTTTTGTCGGGCTTATTGCACTCGGAATGATATTGCGCATAGTAAAAATGATGGTAGTTTACCGCATTGGGGCAAGAATCAAATAGCGGTTATGCAAAATCGCAATAGCGTGTTGGTGGTGATGGTTTACGCTACTTTGAAACATTATGAAGCTTTGCAGCAAGTGATAGCCAGTCGTAAAATTAAACATCCCGATGTGGAATCTTATATAACTGAGATGATTGAGAATTTTAAGCGTTGGGAACAGCTTTTTGTGAATATTCATGCGGAAAAAACCGAAAAAATTGAGTTGTTTGCTCGGGAAGAGTTTGATGATCAGGATAGAAAATTGCGCAGTGGTTCTATTGAAAATTTGCGGCAAGAGGTTGCTAAATTTATGTTAGTGGGTGATGCCGGGATGGGAAAAACCACTACTTTGCAATATTTGGCTTATGAAGATGCGGTGAGTTGTCGAGAAAATTCTGAACATAGTATGCCCTTGTATTTAGAATTTAAGTTGTTGGGTAATATGACTTTGAGAGATAAAATTTTTGAGGAATTACGTCGGTTTCCATCGGATTTTATTGAGGCTAGATTGCAAAATGGTAAGATTAATTTGTTTTTGGATGGTTTAAATGAGTTGACCGATAACAAAAAAATAACGGAGGTGGAACGACAAATTCAAGATTTGATTAATCATTATCCCGAGATACGCTTGATAATTTCCAGTCGGGCAACTAATCACAAATTTACCCTGTCTGAAGATGAACGGTTGCCAGTTTTTGGGCTAAATAAGATGCAGAATCAGCAAATTGAGGATTTTTTAGCTAAAAATGCTACGGATTCTGTTGCTGAAGCTATTCAAGCGGAAATGGATGATGTGGATTTTGTTGATTGGTTGCGGATTCCAATGTTGTTGAAAATGATTATTGAGGTGGTGGAATATCGGCTAGAAACTTCTGAAGATGACCCCATTCCAGAGAATACTACCGAGTTGATTGCTGAGTTTATTGAGAAGTTGTATTTGCGTGAAAGTGAGCGAGATAGTCGGTTTAGTGACAATACTTTTGAGGCTTTGGCAGCTCATTTGGCGATGCGGATTTTGGAGAGAAATAGTCATGAAGCGATAGCGAGAAGTGAGGTTGTACGGATTTTGACGGAAAAGGTAATGAGTGGTTTTCCTAATGCGGATTTGGATTACTTTTTACGGGTAGCTACTGAGATTGGGATTTTGATCGTACACAAGAATAATTATAGTTTTGCCCATGAGAATTATTTGGATTTTTATCAAGCTAAAGGGTTTAAAATTTAGTTATGCGTGATATTTTTGCTGAAAATTTATATGATGCTCATATTTATAATCAAATTACTTCCGAAGTTGCTGGCAAGGAAAAAACTTCCAGACGGGATATTATTTTAAAAATCAATGAGATAAATCCTTATTTAGCGGCTTTATGTTTGAAAAAAATTCGGGGGGCTTTTAAGAAAGAGTTGCAAGCCAGTGTAAAACAGCAGGCTTTATTGCAAATCAAAACTTTAACTGAACGGGATGTGGTTACTAGAGCGGTTTTAGCCCTCTATGAATTGCGGGAATATGATTCTATTGCTAGTGTTTTGGTGAAAAATCCAGAGAAAAATATTTCTCGTTTTATAATTCAAGATATTTTTACTGATAATACTAAAGAAGACCATAGCAAGCTGGTGTTTCGGTTTTTAAATATTTTGTTTGAGAATTTGCCCAAAGATAAACTTACTAAATCACCAATGTATGGTTTATGGGAAATAGCTTTGGAAAGTTTGCCAGATAGTTTGTTAGTTAGTGAACATCATGCTGATTTAGAAAAATTTTATCGGTTTTTTGTATCTAAAAATAATTATTTCTCTTCTTTGCATCTGTTGCCAGAAAAAATAAGTGGATTATTTGAAAAATTCAAGGAAATACTTGGTGAATCTAACAAATATTTTTCTTTTAGGTTAAAGAATATTTATTTAAATCTCATTAAACGTAACCCTATTAAATTGTGGGATTATTTAGATGAAATTAAACATGAAAATGTAGGTTTAGATACGATATTCTATAACCGTTTAATTCATTATACAAAAGATGTTCAGACTGCTGAAATTTTGTTTGAGGAAATGAAACAACAAG
>JAGLFE010000100.1 GCA_023144675.1 Thiomargarita sp.
ACTGTCAAAATCGGTGCCAGTTAATGATTCAAACAATGGGGCTGCTTCTTGGAGCAAAAAACCATATCCACACCCTATTTCTAATAAATTACCACCCGTCATATTTCGTTGTTTCAATTTAAGTAAAATTTTTTGGAAAGTCAACCTTAAAGAATATTCTTGGTCAAGATAAGAGCCTTGTTGTTGTGAATAACCAAATTCAGTACCACCTTTAAAATAATTAGGATTTGCATAGGCTTTTAACATTTCTTGTTCGCGTAAACGTGGTGACATATACCAAAGCCGGCACTCAGTGCATTGTACCACTCGAAAAGGCGCAAAGATAAATTGTTTGTTTTTATTAGGTTGATTCGTGCCACAAAGCGGACAGGCGGTGTATTCCAGCAATTCTTGGTTAAATGTTAATAAATTTAGATCATTTTGCATAAGCTTTGAAATAGTTTTTTATTAATTTAACATAATGCTCAACTTTTTTCAAGTGATTGAATTTTCAGTGAATATGGATAACGATATTTACCTAGATTAGAAAATATAATGAGTTAGAAATTAAAAGTTGAGCATTGCGTTAAATCTTAATCGTGTTAGAATTTCAGCCGTTTTCATGCAGATTTATAACTTAGCCTTTTTACCCACCAAAGGCTGGTTGATTTTTTTAAAAGTTAATTAGCTTGGCTATTTTTTTGGAGTTCAAAATCAGCTTGCACTTGCAACAAAGTAGTTACACATTCAGGAATATTATCGTATTCTTCAATTCCAGTGCCATATTGATCTTCACCATAAAAAAATTGGCATTGGTAACGATCCTCATCGGTTTTAATAACCACAAAACCAACTGATTCAACCTCCCAATAAACAGTAGGACACCAAACTGGCTCCGACTGCTTTTTTAATTTTAATTCACTATCTGCTAATTGCAATTCAATACTTTTGCCATAACGATCTTTCAAAGTAGTACGAATAGCCCAAATTTCACTGCCATTAAAATCTGCAATTTTCATATAATAATTGCTTTAAAGTTATAATTCATTGAAAATATTGATAAATACTTAATTAAGTAATAAAAAATTAGATATATTTAACAAAAATTAATTACTAATTATAATTCAAATAATTAAAAAATAACTTTTAAAATTTTTTAGCAATCTTTAATTTTAGGCTTAATTCTTTGAAAACTAAATCTTATTAATTATAGAGAATTATTCTAATAATCAGCATTTCATAACACAAAATCTATTTTTAGATAATATTAATTATATATTCTATATTTAACTTAAAAATAAAAAAATAAAGTTTATAAAATATTATTTTTATAAAATAAGTATATATTGATAAAATAATTTGATATACTTTTATTTTTTATAATTAATATTAGTATTTATAATGGTTGGCAAATCTGCTTGGCTAACATTTGTATAATCTGAATAAAAACATTATACAAAACACAGTACACAAATCAAACTGTACTTGCGTTGAAAGTTTTTACTTTCTTATTAGGATAGGAGCAGAGATTAAAAACTGTTATTAATTTTTTATTAAAGCACATTTTATAAAGAGGAAGCACTAATAAATGCCTACATTTGTACGTACTGAGAAATGCGACGGCTGTAAAGGTCAAGATAAAACCGCTTGCATGTATATCTGCCCTCATGATTTAATGAAGTTAGACAAAGACGGTTCTGAGACTGGTCATGCTATGAAGGCTTTCAACCAAGAACCAGAACAATGTTGGGAATGCTATTCTTGCATAAAAATTTGTCCACAAAATGCGATTGAATGTCGTGCTTATGCTGATATCGTACCTTTGGGTGGTTCTGTTCAACCTCTACGTGGTAGTGATTCTATTATGTGGACGATTAAGTTCCGCAATGGTACCATGAAACGCTTTAAATTCCCTATTCGTACCACTCCTGAAGGTTCAATTGAACCTTATGCTGATAAACCTGCCGTTAATATGGATGATCTTGATAGCCCAGGACTTTTCACTCTTAAACAATCTGATCTAAAAGGCGATAAGAGTCAATTAATCTGTTTGTAAGACTTATTATTTAGTAAAATCAAATAAAATAACAAAAAACCTTAGGTGAAAAAAAATATGGCAGAAGGAACTTTTGGGAATCCCGAAATTATCGAAGAAGAAGTCGATATATTATTGATCGGCGGCGGTATGGCTTGTTGTGGTGCAGCGTATGAAGCAATACGTTGGATGGAAGGTACTGATATAACAATTAAATTAGTTGATAAAGCTGCAATGGACCGTTCTGGTGCAGTTGCACAGGGCTTATCCGCTATTAATACTTATCTTGGCGATAATGATCCAGCCGACTATGCTCGTATGGTTGCCAACGATTTAATGGGTATTACTCGTGATGATTTGGCTTATGACTTAGGTCGTCATGTTGATGATTCAGTACATTTATTTGAAGAATGGGGTTTGCCAATTTGGAAAACTGATGAAAATGGTGAACGTCATGACGGTTCTAAAGGTGGTGCGCTATTAAAAGATGGTGGTAAACCAGTCCGTTCAGGTAAATGGCAAATCATGATTAATGGTGAATCCTACAAATGGATTGTTGCTGAAGCTGCTAAAAAAGCATTAGGCACAGACAATATTCAAGAACGGGTCTTCATCGTTAAGTTAGTTAATGATAAAAACGATCCAACTAAAGTAGCTGGCGCTGTTGGTTTCTCAGTTCGTGAAAATAAAATTTATGTTTATAAATTCAAAGCTTGCTTATTAGCTGCTGGTGGTTGCGTGAATTTATTCCGCCCACGTTCAGTTGGTGAAGGAACAGGTCGTGCTTGGTATCCAGTTTGGAATGCAGGTTCTACCTATGCAATGGCTGCTGAAGCTGGTGCAGAATTAACCATGATGGAAAATCGTTTCGTACCTGCTCGTTTCAAAGATGGTTACGGTCCTGTTGGTGCATGGTTCTTACTTTTCAAAGCCAAAGCTACTAATGCTGTTGGTGAAGTTTACATGGACAAAAATAAGGAAATGTTGAAAGACTATCCTCCTTATGGTTTAGCCGCTGTGCCTGCTTCTTGTTTACGTAATCATTTAATGATGCACGAAATGAAAGAAGGTCGTGGTCCAATTTATATGGATACACCAACTGCTTTAGGTGATTTAGCTAAAACATTAAGCAAACGTGAACTTAAACATTTAGAAGCTGAAGCTTGGGAAGATTTTCTTGATATGTGTATCGGTCAAGCTGGTGTATGGGCTGGTGAAAACATTGAACCTGAAAAGAAAGCTTCTGAGTTAATGCCTACTGAACCATATTTATTAGGTTCTCATTCTGGTTGTTGCGGTATTTGGGTATCTGGTCCTACCGATTTAGGCGCACCAAAAGAATGGTCTTGGGGTTATCGTTCCATGACTACCACTAATGGTTTATTCACTGCTGGTGATGGTGTTGGTGCTTCTGGACATAAATTCTCATCTGGTTCACATGCTGAAGGTCGTCTTGCTGCTAAAGGCATGATTAAATATGTGAAAGACAATAAAGATTGGAAACCAGAATTAGATACTCCAGTTGAAGAATTAGTTGCTGATATTTATCAACCAGTTAAAACTTTCTTAGAGCATAAAGATTACAGTACAGCGATTGATGTTAATCCTAATTATATTACTCCTAAAATGTTGCAATTCCGTTTGCAGAAGATTATGGATGAATATTGTGCTGGTGTTGCCACTTGGTATCAAACCAATGCTCACATGTTAGCTGTTTGTGAACAAAAATTAGGTGTGTTGAAGGAAGATGCTGCTAAAATGCGTGCTAAAGACTTGCATGAGTTATTACGTGCTTGGGAAAACTATCACCGCATCATTACTGCTGAAGCTCACATGAAACATATCCAATTCCGTGAAGAATCTCGTTATCCTGGGTTCTACTATCGTATGGATTATAATTTCGTTGATGAGAAGAATTGGAAGTGTTTCGTTAATTCCACTTATGATAAAAAGACTAAAACTTGGTCATTGAAGAAAGTACCTCATGTTGACTTGGTATCAAAACCAACTGCTGCATAAGTGTATGAATAGCTGACTTTAGGTTAGTTTCTTCTTAATTAAAAAAGCTCAATTACTGTTTTGGTAGTTGGGCTTTTTTTGGTTTTTTGGAATGGCATTTTTGTTTAAAATTTAGCGATATAACTTTGACAAATTAATTTTATTATACTAAACTAAATATTAGTTTGCAGATAAATTAAAAAGCAATAAAATATGGGGTTTTAAAATTTATATTGATTTCTATTAGACTTCTTTCGTAATTAATATAACCTATTGATATTATTGAATTTTATGTTTTGATAAAAATCAATTAAATCAAATACTTAGCAATACTTATGCAAGATAGCTATTAAATTTTCTTAATTCTTATATTAAATAGCTTTCAATTTTTTACTTTTGTATAAGGTAAATTAGTTATGCTTTATGTAACAGTTTATGATTAACACATGATAAAAACATTTGCAAATAAACGAACTCAAGAGTTATATACTAAGGGAAAGTCAAAGAATTTTTCATCAAACCTTGCGTCAAGAGCAGCTCGGAAATTGGAATACATCGATTTGGCATTCAAACTGAATGATTTAAAGGTACCACCTGGTAATCGACTTCACAGTCTTGCGGGCAACCGTAAAGGACAATAAGCGATTTCTATTAACGATAAATGGCGTATTTGCTTTAGGTTTAAAGATGGCGATGCATATAACGTTGATATCTGTGACTACCATTGAATGAGGTAAAATATGGCGATACCAAATATAGGGATGATGGAACGTAAACCTACACATCCAGGAGTGATGCTACGTGAAGATTTTCTCCATGATTATGGTTTGACAATAACGGGACTGGCTAAAGCATTGGGTGTTTCTCAACAGTCAATAAATGAATTGCTAAGAGAGCATCAAGCTGTCAGTCCTGAAATGGCGTTAAGACTTGCTCGTTTGTTTGGTAATTCTCCTGAGTTTTGGCTCAATGCACAACGTGCAGTTGACCTTTGGATGGCGGCTCGGATAATTAAAAATGATGTTATTCGTATCGAACCATTAAACATTACATAATTTATATGTTTATAAGTTTAATACAGGTTATATTGAGTTCACGAACTTTAACATGGATTTATGCAAAAATTGACCATCGTAAAAAGCTCAATTACTGTTTTGGTGGTTGGGGCTTTGTTTTTATGAAGCACGAGTAGGCTGGGTTGAGGAACGAAAACCCAGCTTTCTTTGATTTAACAAACATTAAACAATGAGAACCTACAAACGAGTAAAAATCGAAGGAGCTTGTTATTTCTTTACTGTTGTTTTAGCGCAACGGCAAGGAAATCATTTGCTCGTTGAACATATTGATACTTTACGAGAATCATTTAGACATATTCAAAAAAATCATCCATTTGTTATGAATGCAGTTGTGATTTTGCCTGATCATTTACATTGTATTTGGCAATTGCCTAAAGGTGATAGTAATTTTTCATCTCGTTGGCGTTTAATTAAATCCTACTTTTCAAAATCTATAAAAACAGGAGAATATGTTTCCAAAAGCCGTCAAGGTAAAAATGAACGGGGAATTTGGCAACGTCGATTTTGGGAACATGTTATTCGTGATGAAGAAGATTATACACGCCATGTTGAATATATTCATTATAATCCTGTTAAACATGGTTACGTTGATAATGTGAAAGATTGGAAATATTCGTCTTTTCATCATTGGGTAGCTCGTGGAATTTACCCAATTGATTGGGCTACAAATAATCGAAATGTGATTGATGCTTGTTTGGAATAAAAATAAGCTGGGTTTCGTTCCTCAACACCAGCCTACCTATGATCATATTTAATATGCAATATTGCTTGATTAAAAATTCATGACTCAAATATTTTGTTAGCTTGGATGGCTGGAGGGGTGTTTGAGCCGTTGTTGTTTTAAGACATAAGTTAGGCAAAATTTGAGTCATATTTTTCCAATAATCAAACTAAACTGAGATAGAACTATGGAAAATCAATTACCCATTTTGATTGAAAAAGATGAAGATGGATTTTATGTAATAGAATGTCCTGTATTTAGTGGTTGCTATACTCAGGGGGAAACTATGGATGAGGCATTAAAAAACATTCGTGAAGTTATTGCATTATGTTTAGAAGAAAAAGAAAATCAGGAAACTTTGGAAAATTTTCACCCACAAGAATTAATGTTTTCTATGCTATCTTATGCCTAAATTACCTTTAGTATCAGCAAATAAAAGCTTTTGAGAAAATAGGTTACAAAATTACACGGCAACGTGGTAGTCATATTAGGATGCGCAATCTTAACGATCAAAATAAACCACCACTTACTATTCCAAATCATAAAATTTTAGGTAAAGGTTTATTACGCAAATTACTTCGAGATGCGGAATTAACTACAGAAAATTTTTTACACTTATTAAAGTGAAGCAAGGGTAGTGTGTATAAACGCAGTGTCATACACCAAATAATCGTAAAATTCATGGCTCGTATATTTTGTTAGCTTAGGTGGCTGGCGGGGTGTTTGAGCCGTTGTTGTTTAACTTATAAAAAGGACTGTAATAATGTACACTACTTTCGAGGCAATTTATGATCCTAAAACAGGTTTAAAGTTCAGTGAGTCTATAGAATTTACTAAACCAGCCAGCGTAGGTTGGAGTTAACTTGTGAACTTCAACACTTGGCATCATTTGACTTTGACTTAAAAAGAATGACTATTACCCTTTGTTGGAGTTCTTGAACTCACTCTAACCTACTTTTCTACTTTTATTTTTCCACCAAGCATTAATAATATGATATAAGCTTTGGATATTTGGTTGTTATGGTTGTTGGGGCTTTGTTTTTATGAAGTAAATATATTTTCCTTTTTTATAAATTATGAGGTCAAAAATGTATTTTACAGCAATTGCAAAGATACAGAACTATATGTAAGTTATGTACCTAATTTTATGGGTGCGCATTCGCAAGGAGAAACTTTAGATGAGCTTAATCAAAATTTAAAAGAAGTTATCGAAATGTTACTTGAAGATGGAAAAGCTTCCTTTGAATCTGAATTCGTTGGTATTCAACAAATATTCTTTTAAGATAGATAAAAAATATAGAGCAATTTTGACGACAATAAAATTGAAATTATTGCTATAACTGTAATTATTCACTACTCATTGATTGAATTTCACAAAATAAAATGAGAATTAAAACCACTCAACTCAAGCAACATCTCAAACGACAAGGATTAGCCTCCATTTACTTGCTAACTGGTGATGAACCGTTGCAAATTATGGAATGCACCGATATTTTAAGAACCTTTGCTCGCAACAATGGATTTTCGGAACGAATCGTTTTAACTGTAGAAATCGGCTTTGACTGGAATAGCCTTAATCAACAAGCCAATAGTATTTCTTTATTCGCTAATAAACGTTTAATTGAACTAAACTTAGGACAAAAATCCCCCAGCAGTGAAGGGACTAAAGCATTATTAACTTATACCCAGCAATTACCAGCAGATACGGTTTTATTGATTACTACTAATAAACTAGACAGTAGTAAACAAAAAACTAAATGGTTTAAAGCCTTAGATAAATTAGGGGTTGTGATACAAATTTGGCCATTGAGTACAGCCGAATTGCCGAAATGGATTCAAATGCGGATGGAACAATATGGTTTAAAAACCTCGCTAGAAGCGATTAATATTATTGCCGAGCGTTCTGAAGGGCATTTATTAGCTTGTGCGCAAGAAATTGAAAAATTGCATTTATTACATGGTAAAAATTATATTGATACAGAACAAATACTTGAAGTAGTTTCAGATAGTGCGCGTTTTGAATTATTTAGCTGGATTGATATGGTATTAATTGGCAATGTAAAAGCTACTATTCGGCAATTACATAGTTTGCAAGCGGAAGGCACTGAAGCAATTTTAGTTTTATGGATATTAAATCGGGAAATTCGTAATTTATCTAAAATAACTAATGAATTAAAAACAGGACAATCTCAACAACAGGTATTTAAAAATTATCGTATTTGGTCAACTCGTCAAACTGCGGTTGCCAACGCAATTAAAAGGTATCCTCAACCATATAAATGGCAACAATTTTTACAAAAAACTGCCAAAATAGATCGTATGGTTAAAGGTGCTGAAATGGGCAATGTTTGGCTTGAATTAGAGCAACTAAGTATAGCTGTGGCTGGCATTGCTTTATTTAGTTACCGTTAAATTATTGATATTCTATTCCGACATAAGTTGTTTTACTTGCAATTCTTTATGCCGTGATAAAATTTGCATAAATACGCCTAGTAATATAACACCTTCAATAGTTAAAATAAGACCAGTATAAATAGGCAACAGGGCTGCTAATGAAGTAATACTTGAATAAAAAACATACGCCATAAATATCATAAAGGCAATTTTAAATCCATATAAAATACGACAATAATTAAAAATTAACAAGCCAATAATGCCAAATGCAATGCCAAACGCAAATATTACTCCTAAATAAATGACTAAATAAGCGAATAATGGATAAAATAAAAAATAGGCAAAACTAATAATTGAAACAGGAATAAAATTTAACTTTTCTTGCGCCAAACGCAGGATAATTGTCAAAGACATTAAGAAAAATAGGAAAAATACTGGAGCGCGATAAGTCATCATAATTAATTGTTTTTCAACGTTTAATTTATCAGGCAAAATAATTCCAATATTTAATTGGGTCAAGGTTTTATCTAGTTTCCAATTTAAAATTTTACCATCTACTATATCTTGTACCGTTTCAGTTGGCGGCATAGTTAATTCAGGATAATCTAAATTTTTAGCTCCTAAAATATTCGCTTGCATAGTGAAACGATTAATTTGTTTACGTGGTTCAAAACCATATTGAAATTGATTTAAACCCCTACCATTATATAAAACGCTAATCTCTAATTGGTCATTAGGTTCTAAAATCCCCGTCCATAAAGCCAAATTTGGTTGATATTCAGTATCTTCAATATCTTCTTTGCCATTAATTAATAATTTAACATTTTGTAAAACTCCTTCTCCTTGCTTAGTTGGATAGGGAAAAATAAAAGATAGATAAATATTTTCATTTTCTGGGTTTTGAATAGTATATTTACCTAAAAATTCTGCATTATAACCAGTATAATAAACTAAGCCCTTTTTACGATAATCTACCTTAATCGCTAATTTGATATTAGAAGCATAAATTTCTCCTTTATTCAAAGTAGATATATCTGAACCAAACCGTTTATAACGTACTGATGGCATGGGTTGAGCTAAATTTCCTCCCCATATTTGCTTTACCGAATTTAGTTGCTTATACATGGCATTATAAGTTCTTTGTTCTAAACGATCAGCGAATAGTAACCATCCAAATAATAATGGCAAAAAAATTAGCCAAACGTATTTATTAAATAGCTTTTGTATTATAAAATTTAACATGACGAACCTTTTCATACTGATTTTTAATTTATTTTATTAATTATAACAAAAAATTTGAGTAAATTATTCTTAGACTTTAAATTTATAGTTTTATGGATTAAAGATTTATTTTCTTAAAAATAATCTAAAATAATTTATTATATTCTTTGATTTTAACTACAAAAGGAGCCATAATGGCAGAACACAACGATTTAGACCCACAAGAAACACAAGAATGGCTAGATGCCTTAGAATCTGTGTTAGAAAAAGAAGGCAAAGAACGCGCCCATTTCCTCTTGGAAAAAATGATTGATAAAACTCGCCGTTCTGGAGCTTATATTCCACATAGTGCTAATACCGCTTATGTCAATACCATTTCACATGATCAAGAAACTTCACCAGCGGGCGATCCTGAATTAGAATGGCGTATTCGTTCCTTAATTCGTTGGAATGCGATGGCAATGGTAGTGCAAGCCAATCGACAAAATACCGAATTAGGCGGACATATTGCTAGTTTTGCTTCCGCTGCTACCTTATATGATGTTGGATTTAACCACTTTTTTCGGGCAAAATCAGCTAATTACGGTGGCGACTTAGTTTATTTTCAAGGACATTCCGCTCCTGGAATTTATGCTCGGGCATTTTTAGAAGGACGCTTAACTGAAGCGCAAATGCTGAATTTTCGTCAAGAAGTAGGTGGAAACGGTTTATCTTCCTATCCGCATCCTTGGTTAATGCCAGATTTTTGGCAATTTCCTACCGTTTCAATGGGATTGGGACCAATTATGGCTATTTACCAAGCACGCTTTATGAAATACTTAAATGATCGTGATTTAGTTAATACCGAAGGGCGTAAAGTTTGGGCATTTACTGGCGATGGCGAAATGGATGAGCCTGAATCACGAGGTGCTATTGCCTTAGCTTCTAGGGAGAAATTAGATAATTTGATTTTCGTGGTAAATTGTAATTTACAAAGATTAGATGGTCCAGTGCGGGGCAATGGTAAAATTATTCAAGAATTGGAAGGTGATTTTCGTGGAGCGGGTTGGAATGTAATCAAAGTTATTTGGGGTTCTTATTGGGATCCGTTATTTGCAATGGATACCAAAGGCTTGATGCAAAAACGCATGGAAGAATGTGTTGATGGCGAATATCAAAATTATAAAGCCAAAGGCGGAGCTTATACTCGTGAAAACTTTTTTGGAAAATCTCCTGAACTAAAAGCGATGGTGGCTAAAATGACCGATGAAGATATTTGGCGGTTAAATCGAGGTGGACATGACCCCCATAAAGTATATGCTGCCTATGATGCTGCGGTCAAACATAAAGGACAACCAACGGTTATTTTAGCTAAAACTGTCAAGGGTTATGGAATGGGATTAGCTGGTGAAGGGCAAAATATTACTCATCAACAAAAGAAAATGGGTGAAGATGAAATTCGGGCTTTTCGGGACCGATTTAATATTCCTATTTCTGATGCAAAATTATCGGAAGTGCCTTTTTATCGCCCAGCAGAAAATAGTCCTGAAATTCAATATTTACGGGAACGGCGACAATCATTGGGTGGTTATTTACCTGTTCGCACTAAAACGGCAACACCAATCGAAGTCCCTGATATTAGTATTTTTGACGCTATGTTACAGAGTAGTGGCGAGCGGGAAATGTCCACCACCATGGCTTTCGTGAGAATGTTATCTGCTTTGATTCGGGATAAAAAAATGGGCAAACATATTGTTCCAATTGTGCCTGATGAAGCACGAACTTTTGGTATGGAAGCCTTATTTAGACAAATCGGGATTTATTCCTCGCAGGGACAACTTTATGAACCACAAGATGCTGACCAAGTTATGTATTATCGGGAAG
>JAGLFE010000101.1 GCA_023144675.1 Thiomargarita sp.
GTATTTCTTGGTAGATAGTTACTCACAAATTAGTAATGTTTGTAATAACTATGAAATATATAATTATCAGCTTATTTTTATTCTACACGAATAATAACCTCTTTGCATCTCAGAATCAGCATGAAATGCAACAATCTCCAAATGCTCAAATGGAACATTGTGAACCAGATACAGACAACTGTAAACGTTTAGAATTACTTAACAATCAAATTCCAGTAACAGAAGATACTCGTCAATTTGTAGAATTACCTATAATGACGAAGAAAATTATGCGGCAAAGAATGTTAAGTAATCTTATGGCTTTAACTCAGATTCTTGGTTTGCTTGCGGAAGATAAGCTAAATGCTGCCGCTGATATTGCAGAAACTAAAATAGGTGATTGGAGAATTGGTCGTGGTACTGGTATGAATCCAGGTAAATTTATGCCCGATGGAATGCGACAAATTGGTATGAATATGCACAAATCAGTAGATGAATTTGCTCAAATTGCTAGAACTGGTGATATTATAAAATCTTATGTGGCTTTGAAAAATATTACTGCTGTCTGTGTTGCTTGCCATCTTACTTATCGCACCCAATAATTTTTATACAATGGTTCGGAGGAAACGTTCCATTGTTTAAAACAATATGCGTTGGTTTATTTATACAACCAAACTCGCATCAATGATAATAATTTATCTGTATCAACTGGTTTAGCTAAATAATCATTAGCACCTGCTTCAATACATTTAGCTTTGTCATCTTTCATAGCTTTAGCGGTCAGGGCAATAATAGGTAATTTATGATAACCAACATTTTGCCTAATTTTTTTCATGGTTTCATAACCATCCATTTCAGGCATCATAATATCCATCAACACAATGGCAATATCATCGTGCTGTTTCAACTTTG
This sequence comes from Thiomargarita sp., assembly GCA_023144675.1. Classification (GTDB taxonomy): domain Bacteria; phylum Pseudomonadota; class Gammaproteobacteria; order Beggiatoales; family Beggiatoaceae; genus JAGLFE01. The sequence goes on from JAGLFE010000101.1 coordinate 892, forward strand.
CTAAAGCTTCTTTACCATTCTCTGCAATAATAACTTCCATTTCATATTCTTCTAATACTGTGGTGAGGGCAAAGCTATTACGCATATCATCATCAACTAATAAAACTATTTTATCACGAATAATTTCGGTTTTATTATGTATCATTTTTAACATATTACGTTTTTCAGTAGGCATTTCCGCAGTGATTTGATGGAGAAATAAACTAACCTCATCTAATAAACGTTCAGAAGAATTCACAGATTTAATAGGCATTTCCTTTGCACAACGTATCAATAAATTATTTTCTTTGCTGGTTAAATCACGATCAGCGTAAATAATCACTGGATTTTGATACAATACCCTATTTTCACATATTTTCTCTAATAATGAACTACCAGAACCCTGTTCAATATCGAAATCTAAAATAATGCAGTCATAAGTTTCTTGTTTAAGAACAGGTAAAACCTCTTCAGTTGTTGATAATTGCCGTATTTGGATATCTTCTCCTGCCACTAATTTCATAATTTCTTGTTGATGAGTATCAGTAATAAGCAACAAATTTTTCATGGTTTTACTTAAAAATTGCTCAATTTGTTTAAATGCTACATGCAAATCCTCAGTGGTTATTGGTTTTAATAAGAAACCAATCGCACCCATTTTTTTAGCAGCTAAAGTTTTATCATTTGCTGACATAAAATGTACTGGTATATGGCGCGTATCAGGATTACCTTTAAGTTTCTCCATTACGTCCCAACCATCCATTCTAGGTAAATTAATATCTAAAATAATAGCTTTAGGTTGATGCTCAATGGCTAATCTTAAACCGCTAATCCCATCCTCAGCGAGTAAACATTTGAAATTTTTCTCTTGCGCCAATTCTATTAAAATCTTAGAAAAATTCTCATCATCTTCTATGATAAGCAAAGATTTATCCTTAGAATCAAAATGCACTACTTTATCAAAAATGGTTTTAAGCTCAGAATAATTCTCAGTTACCTTATTAGAATCATTGGTTAAAGATTTAACTGCTGATGGAACATCCGATTGCTGATTAGAAGGATTTGCATCGGTTGTAGTCAGTTTATTTGGCTCGGTTTGTGGCAAATATAAGCTAAAGATACTGCCCTGTCCTTCATTACTAATTAAGGTCAATTCTCCACCCATTAATCTAGCTAATTGCCGGGATATTGATAATCCCAATCCAGTTCCCCCAAATCGTCGATTGGTTGAGCCATCGGCTTGTTGAAAAGCTTCAAATATAACTTGTTGTTTGTCTTTAGGAATACCAATACCTGTATCTATTACGCTAATGGCAATAATTTTATTGGCTTCCAATCCTAAGTTGCTAAGATTAACTGGTACTTTAGTTGGATATTTTATCAGTAGCTCAATTTTACCTTTGCTAGTAAATTTAAAGGCGTTAGATAATAAATTATTTATTATTTGCTTAACCCGTTGCCCATCCATCATTAAATTTGCAGATAGTTCACTAGATAAAGTTACATCAAATTCTAAATTCTTATTTTCTGCAATAGCTTCAAATTTTTGTTTAATTTCAGTTAATAAATCATTGATTTCTACATTTTCCCAATGAATTTCTATTTTACCCGCTTCAACTTTAGATAAATCTAAAATATCATTAATAAGAGTTAATAAATCTTTGCCCGCACTGTGCATAGTTTTAGCATATTCAACCTGCTTTTCATTCAAATTACCAGTTTTATTTTCCGACAACAATTGAGCTAAAATCAATAAGCTATTTAAAGGCGTTCGTAATTCATGGGACATATTAGCCAAAAATTCTGATTTATATTTGCTGGCTAATTCTAATTCCTGCGCTTTAATCGTAATAGTTTCTTGCGTTTTCTGCATTTCCATTCTAGTTTGTTCTAAAACTTGATTCTTTTCCTGAATTTCCGATTTCTGCTGTTTTAAACTACGAGTGCGTTCTTCCAAAACCTCGTTAGTTTGCCGTAATTCTTCTTGTTGCGTTTGTAATTCTTCTTGTTGATTCTGTAACTCCGCTGATTGACTCTGCAACTCTTCATTAGTTTGTTGCATTTCTTGTTGTTTTAACTGCAATTCTTTAGATTGTTGCTGACTAATTTTTAATAAATTTTGGGTTTGAGTCCGTGAATTGGCGGTATTAACGGCTATACCAATATTGGGCATTACGGTTTCTAAAAAATCATATTGTATTTTTGTTAATTCCTTAGTCGAACCAATTTCAATCACGCCTTTGACTTCATTTTCATATAAAAACGGCAGTAATATAATATATTTTGGTAAAGTTCTAGCTAAACCAGAGCTAACTATTGCTGGACATTCTTCGGAACTTTGAGTACGTAAAATAACTTTTTGTTCCAATACGGATTGTCCAACTAATCCTTCGGTTAGTAAAGTTTTATTAGTAATTTGAATATCGTGAATATAAGCATAACTTGCCACAATTTGGGTATATTTTTGTCCTTCTTCTTCCACTAAAATATAAAATATTCCAATTTGCGCATTGGTATAAGTAGTCAAAAAAGAAATAATTTTTTTGCTCATTGCAACTATTTCTTGTTCGCCTGCTATTTGCTCATTTAGTTTAGTTTGACCATTTTTTAACCAATCTTGGGTAATTTTACTATTAGTTGCTTCAGTTAATTTATTAGAAGCCATTTCCAATGCTTGCTTAATTTGAATAAAATCGCCTTGATATTTAGCATTAGGCTTAATATTTTCGCCCTCAACTAATCCTCGTGAAACTTTAACAATGTCCGTAATAACTTTTCTTATATCCAGCAAGGCTATTTGTAAAGCGGCTTTAATCTGAATAAAATCGCCATTATATTCTGCTTTAGGAACAATACTTAAATTACCAGTAGCTAAACCCTGTGAAACTTGGGTAATATCCTCAATAACTTGCCTTTGATTCGATAAAACCGTTTGCAAAGCCTTTTTAATTTCGACATAATCACCATCATATACAGCTTTAGGTCTAACATTTAAATCGCCATTAGCTAATCCTGTTGATACTTGCACCACATCTAAAATAATATTGTTAAATACCACATTTTTATTTTCCAAAGTTTCAAAAGAACCTTTTAATTGCTTAGACATATTTTGAAATGAATCAGCTAATTGCCATAATTCTTCAGAACCTGATGTTAATAAAGCATCTATATCTGCATTGAGATTAAAATTACCCCCAGCAATTTGTTGTGCTGCATTAACAAATTTATGCAATGGTTTAATTACTTGACTGCGTAATATAATGAATAAAACAAAAATTATTACTATTAATAATATAAAACCTAAAATTATAATTAAAATGGTTTCTTTAAGAATCTTTTTTTCTATTAATGCTTTTGGATATGCGATGACAAAATACCAATCAGGACCTTCAATTTTAGTAACAGCTAAATAATGTAATTCATCTTCAACCACTATTTGATTTGGTTGCATATTTTTAATTATATTGAATATATTAATCAAATGTTGGTCATTGGATTCTAAAATATCAAAATTGCCAGCTTGCT
>JAGLFE010000102.1 GCA_023144675.1 Thiomargarita sp.
CCAGTTGGTGTAGCTACGCAAGACCCTGAATTACGTAAACGTTTTACTGGTAAACCTGAACATATTATTAATTATTTCATGTTTATTGCCGAAGAAATGCGGGAAATTATGGCAAAATTAGGTTTTCGCACTGTTAATGAAATGATTGGGCGTTCCGATAAAATTAACATGAATCATGCTATTTCTCATTGGAAATCTAAAGGACTTGACTTTTCTAATATTTTATATAAACCTGAAGTGGCTGATGATGTTGCAATTTATAATTGTGAAACTCAAGAACATGGTTTGGATAAAGCTTTAGATCAAAAATTAATTAAACAAGCCCAAATTGCATTACAAGAACGTAAGCCAGTTAAGATTGAAACTGATATTTATAACTATAATCGTACTTTCGGCGCAATGTTATCAGGTGAAGTAGCAAAACGCTATGGAAAGCAAGGATTAGAAGAAAATACGATTTATATTAAAGCCAAAGGTTGTGCTGGACAAAGTTTTGGTGCTTTTGTAGCGAAAGGAATTACCATTGAGTTAATTGGGGAAGCCAATGATTACGTGGGTAAAGGTTTAAGTGGGGGGCGTTTAGTAATTTACCCACCACAAGAATGTCCAATTGTACCCGAGAATAATATTATAGTTGGAAATACCGTTTTATATGGTGCAACCAGTGGCGAATGCTATTTTCGTGGGGTTGGTGGTGAACGATTTGCGGTGCGTAATTCGGGAGCGATTGCAGTTATTGAAGGAGTTGGCGATCACGGTTGCGAATATATGACGGGGGGCGTAGTGGTGGTATTAGGTTCTACTGGCAGAAATTTTGCAGCTGGTATGAGTGGAGGTATTGCTTATGTACTTGATGAAACAGGCGATTTTGAACAACGTTGTAATTTATCAATGGTTGAATTAGAACCAGTGCTTGAAGAAGATATTGCTTTAGAAAAAACATATCATCAAGGTGGTGATTTAGAAGCCCACGGTTTAGTGGATGTAATGCATGATATGACCCGCCAAGATGCGGTACGTTTGAAGACTTTGATTAAACGGCATTTACATTATACTAATAGTGGTCGGGCAAAAAATATTCTTGATAGTTGGGAAACTTATTTGCCTAAATTTGTTAAAATAATGCCAATTGATTATCGGCGAGCTTTGAAGAGATAACAGAAATTAATTTCAAGTTAAGAGGTATAAAAATTATAAAGCTTTGAATTCTAAGAAATAACAAAGCCAATTAATCTCAAAAACTCATTCTGAAAATTCTGATTCATATCGTATTTTAGGTTAATAAAGCCCAGTATATATGATATGCAACATATTTCTAAAGGCATTAAAAGTATGGGAACGGGCAAAAATTAATATAAATTCGCCCCGTTTCTAAACTAAAATTTTTAATTATCCCACCATTAGTTGTTTTAATCAATGGTAGGTTTTCTAATTACTGATATAGCAGGCAATAATAGAATTTGCCCACCATTCTCTATTACTCAATAACATCAACTCCAATAACAGCCAAACCAGCCCCATCATTAGAACCCATTTG
>JAGLFE010000103.1 GCA_023144675.1 Thiomargarita sp.
GCTTTTGACTCTTAATTCGCATTAGCATTATGAGTATTATTTTCTACCTCCTGACTTTCATTGCCTCCATAAATAAAAATAAGATCTTCACCTAATATATTAACTACGTTAGAAACCTTTCCTAAAAAAGTAATTTTAGCAGAATTTGGGAAAGTAACTTTACGAGAAAAATATACTTCTCCTGAAAAAGTAATTTCATTAGAATTAAGAAAAACTAAATTAAGTTCACTGTCAAAATATACTTTATTAGCAAAAGCAATAGAAGCATTATTAATTGAAAGATCACTATTAGCAATTCTTAGTTCTAAACTTTGTATAGGATTACCTGTTGTAGTTCTTGCCTGTGTACCAATAAGATTAGTACTTTTATTATTCCAAGTTCCATTATTAACAATATTTCCTGCTACTCTTATAGACAAACTACCATTTTCAGCATTATCTCGAATAATTCCATTATTGATTACATCACCATTAACCGTTAAGGTACGGTTATATGATGAGTCGTTTTGTAGAATACTATTTCGAGATACTGTTAATCCTTGCATAGTGGGATAACTGACACTAACCACCCCATTAACCACCACACTATCATCCTCACCCGGAACTTGCCCACCAACCCAAGTCTCCGCCTTACTCCAATTCCCACCAGCCGCCACCGAATGAATCGTAGCCGCCCAAACCTGCGGAATCCACAACCCCAGCATCATCGCTAGGAAATATAAATAAAATCTTGGTTTTGAATTAAATTTCATGGTTAGTTCCTTTTGCATTTGTTTTCAATTGTAAAATTTCTTGCTCAGATAGTTGTGTAACCTTAGTAATTAGAGATATATCAATATTTTCGTCAAGCATTCGTTTTGCTGTTTGACTAACGCCTTGACTAATACCTTGAGTAACGCCTTGAGCTACCAACGTTTGTCGTTCTTGTTTAAGTGATGTTAATAACATACTAACCTCCTGAGTTGTGCTATAAACTTTTTCTAAAGCTGAATAATCATTCTTATCTATTCGTCCATGTATTGCTAACTGTTTAAACCAATTTAAAAACAATGAAATTGCTTGTTTATCAGGCTCATGCTGAAATAATCTCATTAATTCTTGTTCCAATTGCTCCATATCATACTTATTTTCTGCTAAAAATAAAGTCGAAATAATATTTTTAATTTTAAGCAAGTTTTCTTGACTGTATTCATTAATCGCAATTTTACAGTATTCAAAATTTAGGGCATATTTACCTAATAAATCATTAGGTTTAATTAATTCAGACAAATTAACTGGAGCCGTCCATTTTCTATCGCCATTATACAATACAATTGGAAAAATAGGCGGCAAATGCTTAATTTTTGAGTTGGATTCCAAATAATCCATATAAAAATTTGTAATGTAATTTAAAACTCTTAAAGCCATGAAATGAGCGACAGTTGACTGAAATTCAATTAAAACTACTAAATAAGATTTCTGTCCTCGAAACTTAACTTCGTAAATAATATCGCTTTCAGTTTCTTGATAATCTTTTGAAACAAAGGATTTATCCAATTTTTTGCAAGTCGAAAAATC
>JAGLFE010000104.1 GCA_023144675.1 Thiomargarita sp.
TTAGGGGTGGGGTGAGTAATTACCAATTTTTCTAGTTTGTTCCATTGTTCATCATTTAGTCCTTCGAATTTCCCTGCCATATTTTTATCTCCGTAATTTTTTCTTTTTATCATTATATCATCTTTAGTGGGATAGGTTCAAGTTATTTTTGAAAGCGTAATTTTTTAAATTAATCGGGATTAGAAATTATTAATTAAGATTAAAATAAAAATCGACAGGAATTGTAATACTCATAATTCCGAAAAATATAAAAACGCAAATATAACTTAAATTGTTGAAATATTTAACTGAAGTTACACAGATATGAAAAGTTGAAATTGAAAACCAAATGTTATAAGACTTATGAAAATTCAATACAGATAGATATAAAATCTAAAGTCTTATATTTTCTTGGTTTCTATTTTATTTGCGTAACTTCAGTATTTAAAATAAAAACACTGTTCAAAATTCTTGATATTATTAAGTTATAAGCTATATAATTTTACTGGTTAGTTATTCGTTTAAAGTTGTTTATAGAATTAAAATTAATATGGTAAAACTAACTACCAGTGTATATGGTGGCATTGGTGATGGTGGTAATATCAATATTTTCGGTTCCCAATTTACCATATTGAATCAAGGCAAAATAATTGCTCAAGCAAATGAAGGTCATGGTGGTAATATCAACATTAAATCTGGACAATTTATTACCTTTCCTTACAGCTTAATCAGTGCTTTTCAAGATTGGGAATGGATGGAGATATAGAAATTAACTCGCCAGATATGGACATGGAAGGTTTTTTAGTAGTATTACCAGGTGGTTTTATAGATGCTAATAACATAATGAAAACTCCTTGTGGTCAACAAAGCAGTTTTGTAATAAGGTCTAGCGAAGGTTCCCGCAGTTCACCAGATGATTTCTTACCAAGTGAGACAATTAATATCGGATAATTTACCTATTAATAACCATCTTATCCACCACCAACTCTGAAGTCATAACTGATGGCACGTTCAGTCAACAATACGGTGGCAATCTGTAAGGTTTATTAATTTTTTCAATCATATCAGTTTATGAGGATTTTAGAAAAAAATAGAATTATTGTTCCAGACAATGAGAATGTTAAAATAAACTCAATATCTCTAAAAAACATAAATCCAAATGCGAGAAAGAAAAATAAAATACCTATAAATAATAAAAACTGATTTGACCCAGAGTAATTTTTATCTTTTTTCTCTATCTCGTTTATTTCAGTTTGTGAAGGTTTATTAATTTTTTCAATATGTTCGGAAGATGAAGAAATTGTTTTGATATTTTTTGATGATTCAATATTTAATTCCTTAAAGTTTCCATTATTATCAAGGTAATCTAAAGCAAATGGGTATTTACTTTGTATTTCCTTGTTTGGCACTAAAAGATAAACCAGCTCTCCCATTTCTTGCTGACAAAATTCTAGTTGCTTTTTTATTTTTACTGCATCATTACCAATCCCTTGAATACTAATAATTGCTAGTTTTCTATCAAAATTTGGAACTGAAATTAGATAATCTAAATGAGCTTTACCTATCTTTACGTTGCATAAAATATTACTTGATGGGTAACAAGAAATTTTAAGAAACTAATAAATTTAGCTTGGAAATCAGAATTACTATTAACGTTAGGAATGAGGATTTTATAATATTCTAAACTTTTGGTTCTGTAGGAACAGCAACATAATTCCATTTAGGCAAAAAATCATCAAATTTAATTTTCATATTTTGTTTAAAACCATCAGCATATTTACGTCCAGTTTCAAAGGTTTTATCAAGGATAGAACTGAAAACTTTAAGTCCTTTAAAAGTTGAAGTTTGACCTATTAAATTATTGGCTATATTAACCGTTTTGAAAATGGCTTCTTTGCAAGCTCTTGTAATATGTGGAAATAACCGATGTTCTATCGGATTGTATTTTGATGTATATGGAGGATAATGAGTAATACGAATTTCAATACCTAACTCATTGGATAGTTTTTGTAAATCTTCTTTGAAAATATAAAACGAGCATTATTACTACCACTATAATCGCAAAACAACTTTTTTGAATTTGGATATTCAATTTGACCGTAATTTAACCGCCATTGACGAACACATTCACCAGCAAATTTACTAATA
>JAGLFE010000105.1 GCA_023144675.1 Thiomargarita sp.
TGAAATGGAATATTCCAACGAAAATGTTGGTTAATAAAAATTTAATTTATTTAGGAGAAATAATCATTGGCTAAAATTATTCTTTGTACCCATAATAGTGGTGGTGTCGGCAAAACTACTTTAGCAGTTAATATTACTGGTATATTAATTTCTCAACATGGTAAAACATTGCTAGTAGATTGTGATGACCAACTTGAATCATGGGTCTTTTACAATGGCACAAAACCGAACAAAAATAAAAAATTTAATACTATTATTGAAGATAAGTTAGATACTCTAGAAAATAAAAATCAAGAAAAAATTACACAAAGAAGAGTTGATTTAGACGAATATGAAAATATTGTAATTGATATTGATAGTCCATTAGTAAATACTATTACAACAATGTTTGATAACGAACCCGATTTTGTTTTTATACCAATCAACTTATCTAGGAGAACTCAGGCATTAAACAATTTATCTAGTCCAATAGAGGTTATTGTAGAACGGGAAAAATTTGGGTATTTTTCACAAGTTGTTATTGTTCCCCTTGGTATAAAACGAGAAGATGTATTGAATAGGATTAATACAATTGGAGAAATGCCTAAAAATTATCAGGTTGCTCAAGAGATGAGGCGTGTCGGAGTTCCTATGGATAAAGCTATTTATGGTAAGAGAAGATATTTATGGGAATATGCTGGATATACAGATATAAAACAGTATTTTACTTCACTTGTAAAAAGGTATATTAATGAAAATTAAGCTTGAAGAAAATGGACATATTAAACAACTGGTTGAACAAGCCGTTGAAAACTCAAATAAACCTGATATAAACTGTGGTAATGTTGTTCATTTAACTAAAGAACAAATAGAACAAATAGAACAAGTTAGCTCTGCTTTGGGAATAGCCTTTGGGGTAATGTTAAATTCTGCGGTTAAATATGCTATATATTATGCCACTAGTAATAGATTATCAGTTAAAGAGCTTGATACATACCCCAAAACATTGGGTACTGATTCTATAAAAGAAAAAATTACTGCTCAAACCCAGTTTAAGTTGGAAAAAATTGGTATGCAAGATTATCTATCAGAATGTGTTGTTACTGGTGTTAAATTACTTTATGGAAAATTGATTAACAATGTTGGTATATCAACAAAACAACCTGCAGAATCATTTGTTAAACACATTGAGAGTAAAACACCAAGTGAAAAAAGAAAATTCGCTAAAAAATATGTTAAAAACATTGGTTTAGAAATTAATGGTAAAACGTCAGGAAATAGCAGTATTGTAAATGCAATAGGTTCTATAAATGGAAAAAAAGTAGTTTTCCAATCTAATTTGGCCAAAACTGCATTAAATAAAAAGAATATTGGCTCTTTAAGCAAGATGTTTGAAGATGCTGAGATAGCGATAGTATTGGCTATTAAATATACTGGTGTATTTGAGAAACAATTAAGAGAACAGGTAAATAATGATTTAAAACTATATATTCTTACATTAAATGATTGTGCTAACACTAGTGTTGTTTTTAAAAATGCAATAGAAGATTGGCCCGAATTGGCAAACTTTGAGGATTATTTATAAATGGCAACTTATCAAGTTAATAGAAATTTAGTTGAAGGTATTTTGAAGGCAGATTCTACAACTAAGGCAAAATTTGGTCAAAGATTTGCGGAACGTCTTGGACTTACACCCGGAAAATCTGGAAGAGATGGTGGAATAGACGGAGAAGGATTTATAGGTGGAAAAAAGATTTATTTCCAATCCAAGCTCCAAAAAGAGAAAATAGGTGCTATGTTCATTGATAGTTTATATGGCATTATAACTCGCCATCAATCTGATATTGTTATTGTTTTAGTAGGGACCGGGTATACTAGTGGCGTGGAAAAAAGGTTACAAGAATTCCATGATATTGATAAATTTAAAATTCATTTATTGACACTTAGTGATTATTTTAATGAAACTAAAAAATTCCAGTTGGCAGTAACAGATTTACCTCCATTACGAGATTTTCGGCAGTAATTCAAGAATGGTGTTAGTAGGTTTACTTGCTAAACCTTGATGAAACCAACTTTAGACAATAGGTAAAAGTAGTGTTATTTCACGAAAAAGGTGACAAATGAAAACTAATCAAATGATGACCGTAAAAATAGGAAACTTTGGAATTTTAGAAATTGGTCATAAAACAATGATGGGTAAAGTATCTCAAGTTTTAGAAATGGGTAATAGAAATAGAGAAGCAAAAAATCTTGAACCTATACCTCTTAAAGAGATTTTAAGAAAGCAAGACTTATGGGAATTTATTATCTCAAGACATACCTAATTATTAAGAAATTCTAATTGTGGCGATTCGCCACATTTAAAAAACTCCCATTCTACCAATGGTTTGAATTCGGATGAATCATCAGATTATAAATCAACCTTTATTGCAATTCAGTCTGATTATGGAAAATTGAAAGAATTTAAAACTGCTGAGGGGAAAATTCAATATGGCGAGTTAATAAAACAATTTCCAAATTTGATTCAATCAAAAAAAGGAAAATATGGAGGAACTTGGGCTGAACTCTATATTTTGTTAAAGATTGCTTCTATGCTTGATAAAGATTTAAAGGTCGAAATTTATCGAGTTTTTATAGAAGAAAACCTATTATCCTTGAGAAACTTAGGAGGAGATTGTTACATAGAGTTAAATATGGCTATAAATACTCTATCTGATAGGAAAAATAAAAATAATCAAGGTATTTACATTCAAATAGCTAAACAATTTCGAGAAAAGTTAGAAATTATTGATACTAAAGGTTATAATGAAGAATAACATAATGCTTTCATTCAAAATACAAGAGCTAAATGGCTGAATAATTTAATATTTTCAATTGAGACTGAACTGGTTACATCTTATAAACAGTTCACAAAGATTTTAGAAAAATTAAAATAAATTCTAATTTACCCTTGTTCCCGACCTTCGGCGGCTGAAGAGGGATGTTAGGTGTAATCTTATAATTCAATGTGGGTGAACATGAGTAATATTGATATTCAATCAACTTCCGTATTTTAATGACTTCGGTGTTGGCTTATATGGCATAAAATTAACCCGATGAAATTTTTTTTGTATAGTGGTAGTTCCTGAATGGAGCGGATTGGTGTTGTTAAGTTAGTACAATGGTAGCTAGTACAGCGAATTTACGAAATAATCGAATTAAAGGCAAAAATTCATAGTTGCTGTTGTATTATTCGTTTATTCCGACAATTCGTTATACCCCACGTACTATACACAAAATAGTTATTTTTAATGACTACGCCGAATAGAAGCTCCTAATTGAGTTAATTTTTCTTCAATACGTTCATAGCCTCTATCAATATGATAAATGCGGTCAATAATAGTTTCACCTTCAGCTACTAAAGCCGCTAAGACTAAACCAGCAGAAGCACGTAAATCAGTTGCCATAACTGGAGCCGCTTGTAAATTATCCACCCCATTAATAATAGCAGTATTACCCTCTAATCTAATATTTGCACCCATGCGTTGTAATTCTAAAACGTGCATAAATCGATTTTCAAAAATAGTTTCAGTTAAAGTACTAACACCCTGCGCAATACTATTCATGGCGGTAAATTGAGCTTGCATATCAGTTGGGAAGGCTGGATATGGTGCAGTATGAATGCTAACCGCTTTAGGTTTACGCCCTTTCATATCTAATGCAATCCAATCTTTTCCTTGAGTAATGGTAGCTCCAGCTTCTAATAATTTTAGTAACACTGCATCAAGTAAGTGAACGTTGGTATTTTTAACTTTGATTTGTCCACCAGTCATGGTTGCTGCAACTAAATAAGTTCCAGTTTCAATCCGATCAGGTAATACAGTATATTCAGTTCCTGATAATTTTTCCACGCCTTCAATTGTTATGGTGCTAGTTCCTACTCCTTGGATATTAGCTCCCATTTGAATTAAGAAATTCGCTAAATCAGTAACTTCTGGTTCACAAGCGGCATTTTCAATAACGGTAGTACCTTTGGCTAAACTTGCTGCCATCATTAAATTTTCGGTACCTGTTACGCTGATTTTATCCATAATAATCATGGCTCCGTGCAATCGCTTAGTGTGGGCAGTAATATAACCATTTTCAACATGGATTTCAGCTCCCATCGCCTTTAAACCTTCAATATGCAAATTAACTGGTCGCGCTCCAATTGCACAACCACCTGGTAACGAAACATGCGCCTCTCCAAAACGAGCAATTAAAGGTCCTAAAACTAGAATTGAAGCTCGCATAGTTTTAACCATTTCATAAGGTGCAGAAAAATTTTTTATATTGTTGATATTAGCTTCAATATTAAGCTTTTCGTCAACAACAAACTCAATTCCAATATGCCCGAGTAAACTTAACATAGTGGTAATATCATGTAAGTGAGGGACATTGCGAATATAGCAAGTAGTATCTGCTAGTAAAGTAGCCGCTAAAATAGGTAAAGCGGCATTTTTGGCACCAGAAATATAAACTTCACCTTTGATAGGGCGACCACCTTGAATACATAATTTATCCATATTACATATCACGTCCTACAGCTTGTGTAATGGCACGTAATTCAGGCATTAATTTTTCTAATTCATCAGGAGTTAGAGCTTGATCAGCATCACACCAAGCATCGCAAGGAGTTGGGTGCATTTCAATTAATAAACCATCTGCTCCAGCCGCAATAGCCGCCTTTGCCAATGCTGGAACTAGATATGCTTTACCACCAGAATGGCTAGGGTCAACAATAACTGGTAAATGGGTTTCCTTTTTCAAAACTGGGATGGCGGTTACATCTAAAACATTGCGATAGGCGGTTTCAAAACTGCGGATTCCTCGTTCACATAAAATAATATTGTGATTTCCACCAGCTGCAATGTATTCCGCTGACATAAGCCATTCGGATATGGTAGCACATAAACCCCGTTTCAAAATAACTGGTATGTGAGTTTTGCCAACTTCTTTAAGTAAATCAAAATTTTGCATATTCCGCGTACCAATCTGGATAACTTCAACTCCTTGCTTCAAAAAATCGTCCAAATAGCGTACATCCATAAGTTCAGTAACTATAGGTAAATTGTATTTACTGGCTGCTTGACGAAAAATCTTTAAACCTTCTAAACCTTTCCCTTGAAAACTGTAAGGACTGGTTCTTGGCTTAAATGCTCCACCTCGCATCAGACGGCAACCAACTTTAGCAATATTTTTAGCAGCGGAATCCATTTGTTCTTGGGTTTCTACTGAACAGGGTCCAGCTATAATTTGAATGGTATTACCGCCAATTGGAATACCTTTGATATCAACAATCGTATCTTCTTGATGCCATTCTCTAGCTACTATTTTATAAGGTTTTACAACACGCATCACATTGTCCACTCCTGGTAATGCTAAAAAAGTTTCTTTATTTAACTTGCGTTCATCACCAATCGCACCGATTATAGTACGTTCAACTCCACGTGAAATATTGGCTTTTAATCCCAATGATTTGAGTTTGGTTTCAACGCCCTGAATTTCCGCTTCAGTAACTTGGGGACGCATAATAATAATCATTTGTTTTAATAATCCTTTTTTTAGAATAAAATTGACTTTATAGTTAGAAGAATAGAAAGTTTAAATAGTTTGCGTAAATTTAAGAGTTAAAAAACATATAAAATTAAGTAAAAATGTA
>JAGLFE010000106.1 GCA_023144675.1 Thiomargarita sp.
GCACGTGTTTCAGATTACACTGCTTTTATGTATTTAGGTGAACTTATTGAATTTGGCGATACTAATACAATTTTCACTAATCCAGCGGAAAAACAAACAGAAGATTATATTACTGGACGCTATGGCTAAATAACCATAAAAATATGTTAAACTAAAAATATGAAAGATACTAAACGACATAAAATCCCTAATTAAGAAACTTTTAGAGAAAAATAAATAGCATAAAATCACTAAAAAATGTAAATCGCTGGTGTAAAAAAATTAATAACTAAAATTCACATCTTCAAAATATCATCTTGACTGTTAGAAAGCAAGCTCATAACGTATTTACTACTTATGCGAATTAAAGGTTAAAAATATAAGGCATTGAATTTATTGTATATTAAAAATTAAATTATTTTTGTGCAATTGTAATTCATTTATTTAACAGAACTTATTTTAACCCTTAATTCGCATTACTTTATGTGATTTATTTTCACGTACAAACAAGTAGTTACCAAATTTCCTAAATAAAATTATGAAAATGACCAATTTAAAAATTAGAACTCGTTTAGCCATAGGTTTCGGAATTATACTTATTCTAACGCTAGTAATGGGAATCGTAGCTATTTTAGAAACCCAAAAACTGGCAAATAATACCTTAAAAATTTATCAACATCCATTTACTGTTAGTAATACAGTTCGAGATATTAAAATTGATATTTTGACTATACGCCATGCTATAAAAGAAGTTATTTTAGCAAAAAATATAGAACAAATTACTGCTGCAACTGCTATTGTCAAACGACATGAACATGCTATTTATAAAAATTTTAATATTGTTTCTATATATTTTTTAGGTGAGCAAAATGATGTTAGAGCAGCTTTAGATGCTTTTTCTAATTGGAAAGCCATTCAGGATGAAATTATTCATGCTATAACTATTGGTAAAAGAGATGAAGCAATTAATATGCTCAATGATGAAAAAACTAAACATTTGAGAATAATGGATAATAAAATCCAAAATATGATTGATTTTGCCAGTAATAAAGGTATTGAATTTTCTGAAAAAACTCAAAAACATAGTCAAGAAGCTATTTTTAAAATGTTAATTATGTTCATTTTGATTTTTACTGCTAGTTTAAGTATTGCTTTAATGATTAGTTTTAGTATTACTAGCCCATTAACAAAAATGGTAGATAAAGTTAGAAAAATTGCTAAGGGCTATCTTAATGTACAAGTTAATATTGATGGACGAGATGAAATTGCCTCTTTGGCAAAATCAATTAACCAAATGTCTAATATGTTTTTAGATATTACCAAACAAGTTGAAATAATTGTTAAAGGTAATTACTATTCAAGCAACATTGTGCCTAGGTCAGAAAATGATGAATTAAGTTTTATGTTAAAAAATATGACTGAGGTGTTAAAAAATATTTCTGAAGAAAATGAAAAACAAAATTGGCTAAAAACAGGTAAAAATGAACTTAATAATGTCGTGCGAAATGATTTGGAAATTAAAGAACTATGCCAAAATATTATTAGCTTTTTAGCAAAATATATACCTGCACAAATAGGAGCATTATATCTTTATTACGAAGTAAGTATGACTTTGAAGAAAAAGGCTAATTATGCTTGCAAAAATTCTATTAATTCAAAAGAAATATTTCAATTAGGCGAAGGTTTGATTGGTCAAGCTGCTCTTGAGAAAAAGATTATCTTGATAAATGATGTTCCTAAATATTATACTAAAATCAGCTCGGCAACAGGTAATAATCTACCTTCCCATATTGTAATTATTCCATTTTTTTATCAAGGTAAATTAGAAGGAATTATAGAACTAGCTTCTTTTCAAACATTTTCCCCCCTGATTATGGAATTTTTAGAATCTGTTGCTACTATTACATCTATCGCAGTTAATTCTGCTCAAACTCGTCTTCAAATGAAATTAGTTTTAGAAGAAAGTCAAGCACAGTCTGAAGAACTTATTTCACAACAAGAAGAATTAAAACAAACCAATGAAGAATTAACTATACAAGCCATTTCATTAAGAAAAAATCAAGAAGAATTGCAAATACAAAAGGAAAGTTTACAAGTTGCCAATGATTCATTAACCAAGATTCAACATGAATTCAAAAATAAAGCTTTAGCATTAACTAAATCAAATAAGTACAAATCAGACTTTTTAGCTAATATGTCCCATGAATTACGGACTCCACTTAATAGTATGCTGCTTCTTTCCCAACAATTATCTCAAAATGAGGAAGCTAATCTTTCAAATATTCAAGTAGAATCAGCGCAAATTATTTATAACAGTGGTAAAGATTTATTAAATTTAATTAATAAAATACTTGATTTATCCAAAATTGAAGCGGGTAAAATGAGTATTAATGTTGAAAAAGTTTGGTTATCTGAGATTGCTAATATTATTTCTACTAATTTTAAACCCATTATTAACGAAAAGAAGTTAGATTTTTCTGTTAATTTAAGTAAAGATTTACCAAAATTTATTATTACTGACCATCAGAAACTGCACCAAATTTTGAATAATCTCATTTCTAATGCACTTAAATTTACCGTAGATGGTAGTATTACCGTTAATTTACATCGCCTTAATTTTAACGATGGGCAATTAGATGCTAAACAAATGGTTGTATTTTCGGTTCTTGATACTGGTATCGGAATTCCCCAAGATAAACAAAATGAAATTTTTGAAGCTTTCCAACAACTAGATAGTGGTATTGCTCGTAAATATGGTGGAACTGGACTTGGTTTATCAATTTCTAAGGAACTGGCAAAATTATTAGGTGGGGTTCTTCAAATATCTAGTATTGATAAAAAAGGTTCAACATTTAGCCTATTTTTACCAGAAAATATTGAAGAATCACAGCCTATAGATAACTTGCAAATAAATTTTGAAGAAAAAATTGCGTCAGACCTAATTTCAATAGATGAAATTAAAATTGATGATGAAAATAAACATTTTCCTTGCATTAAAGATGATTTAGCTCAAATTTCTCCTGATGATAAAGTAATTTTAATTATAGAAGATGATCTTAATTTTGCTAAAGTTTTATACCGTTTTGCTAAAAATAGAGGTTTTAAATCTATTCATGCTGCGGATGGTAAACGCGGTATTGAATTAGCTGAAAAATATGCACTTGATGCAATTTTACTAGATATTAGGTTACCTAAAGTTGATGGTTGGCATGTATTTGAGCATATAAAAGATAATTTAACAATTCGTCATATTCCTATCCATATTATTTCTGTTGAAGATAATCCATTGCAGCTTTTAAATAAAGGAGCAATAGGTTTTTTAAGTAAACCAGTTAATGAAAAAATGTTGCAATTGGTGTTTGATAAAATCGAAAGTTTAATTACTAAAAAACTTAAACAAGTTCTTGTTATTGAAGATAATAATGAATTAATTGTTGGGATTGAGGAATTACTTAGTGATGACGAAGT
>JAGLFE010000107.1 GCA_023144675.1 Thiomargarita sp.
ACCTTAAAGTTTAATTGGTAGATAAATTACAAATTATCAGGAAAAGTTTAAGCATATTTGGTAGTATTAGCTATCTTAATCGGAATAAATGCTTTTTAAATTTTATTGCTACTAATATTAAATATTAGTTTAAACAAGTCATTTTAACAGAAAAATGCTAAATATTATCGCTTTCTTTTTGGGAATTTTAACTGGTCAAATATTACCAACTATACCTAATTTAATTTGGTTAATTCCATTAATTAGCACTTTAATTGTTTTTATCATATTTCCCCGTTTTCGACTATTTTTTGCCTTTTTATTAGGATTATTATGGGTAATTTGGCGAGCGGATATGATATTAATGCAGAAATTACCCACCGAATTAGAAAATAAAGAAATCCAGTTAATCGGCACTATCATTGATTTACCTAAATATAATTCCAAATCATGGCAATTTAATTTTAAACCTATGCCCTCTAAAAAGTGGAGCAATCCAGGCAATATTCGCTTAAAATGGTACACGCATTCTGAAATTGAATTACGACCTGGACAATTATGGAAATTGACACTACGATTAAGACCAGTGCGGACAACCTTAAATCCAAATATATTTGACTATTCTAAATGGTTATACCAAATAAGAATATTAACAACTGGTTCTGTACGCACCAAAGCCAAACAACATTTACTAAAACCAGCAAGTTCTTTTAATATTGACAACTTACGTTATTCATTGGCACAATCCATAAAGACCTCTTTAAATGAGGCAAAAATGCAAGGCATCATTATTGCATTAGCAATTGGAAATAAGCAATGGATTAGCCAACCACAAAAAACTGTTTTACAACATACTGGCACTGCACATTTAATTGCCATTTCAGGTTTGCATTTAGGCTTAATTGCTTGGTTTAGCTATTGGTTGGCATTACATTTTTGGTCTTGTATGGGACGCATGGTATTATGGCTGCCAGCACCACAGTTTGCAGCTTTATTTAGCCTGTTTATGACATTTTTATATGCTTTATTAGCTGGATTTTCGATTTCAACCCAACGAGCTTTTATTATGATTATGGTGGTGATTGTGGGACAATTTTTTTTCCGCAAAATAGCTATTTCAAGATTATTAGCTACAGCTTTATTATTAGTATTATTATGGGACCCATTAGCGGTTTTAACTGCTGGTTTTTGGTTATCATTTGGCGCAGTTATTGCTATTGCTTATGTTTTAAGTAATGAAACCAATTTTAATATTTCTCCTTTCGCTAAATGGGGTATTAACATTTGGAAAACTCAATGGGCGGTTACTTTAGGCTTATTGGTTATGTTATTAAGCATTTTTGGTTATATTTCCTTAGTTTCACCAGTTGCTAATTTAATTGCAATTCCTTGGGTAAGTTTTATAGTCGTACCTTTTAGCTTACTAGGTAGTTTAAGTTTAATTATTTTTCCAGAATTTGCCCATTATCTTTTTGGAATAGCGAATTATGTACTTGATATGCTATGGGTTTCTTTAAATTATTTAGCTCAATTGGAATGGAGTACTTTAACTCTAGCTACACCTCCTTTATGGGCAAAAATAGTGGCTTTTATTGGAATTATAATTTTATTACTTCCACGAGGATTTCCAGCTAAATGGTTAGGAATAATTTGGCTATTACCGCTGTTTTTCACTCCCATCGCTCAAATTAATCGGGGGCATATTTGGTTTAGCTTATTAGATGTTGGTCAAGGTTTAGCTACTTTAATTCAAACTCAGCACCATGTGTTACTTTATGATACTGGTACTCAATTTTATACTCGCTCTGTAGTTATTCCATTTTTGCAAGCTCAAGCTATTAAAAAAATTGATATTTTAGTGATTAGCCATGATGATAAAGATCATAGCGGTGGATTAAAAGATATTATCCAACATTTTGCTGTTGAAAAGATTTTAACCAGTATTAAAAATACAAAATATTCGAATACTTGGTCTTGTAAAAT
>JAGLFE010000108.1 GCA_023144675.1 Thiomargarita sp.
CATCTCCAATTATATCAGCCGCACTAGCTGCATATACGCTACTTAAAGTAAGAATACTAAGAGCGAGTGTTAATTTTCGCTTAATCATAAATGTTTTAAACCAATAGTTTATAAAAATATCTTGTAACGATACTTAAAAAATTAAAAACTTAAATTTTAGCACAAGATTACATATAATTTAATAATTTTTTATTTATAAATATTTAATATCATTGATAAATAAAGATTTTTTACTGATTAAAATAATAAATAGTAAAATATATAATGGATTAAAAATGTAATTATAATATAAATAATTAATAAAATTATGCTATTTCAAATTAATTCTTTTTCCACCATGCTGTATTTAATTCATCTTTAATTTTGTCAGCATTACTTAATTTATCAAAAAAATTATAACCTGTTTGCTGTTCTATTTCACTTACAGACATGACATAAGTCCATAACTGATTTGCTCTTACATTTTCATTGGGTAAAATGAAACCGATACAACGTTTGTATTTAAAAGAATAAATTATTTTGTAAAAGCTACTAGGTATAGGAATATTATGAATTTCTTCTGAATTTTCATCATATAAAGGACCGGTAATAATAGCTAAAGTTCCTTTAGTTTCAGTCCATTTTCTGATTAAACCTTCTAAACTTCCCCACGCTTGGCGATTCAATTTCGGATGTTGTAGAACAATATTGCTCATGGCAAAAGTTTGTCTATTACTAGCACGACTAAAGTCAATTGATGCGCTAGGAGCGAGATGCCCTTTATCATAGCCACTATTTTTAAAATCATTTGGTTGTACTCGATGCTTGGCTGGTATGTCAAGGTCATCATAAAAGCAATCTTCACGTTCAACATCTACACCAACAGAGTGTTCAGAAATAATATAAGCTGACCATAATGAAGCTCTACATTTATAATTATAACCAACACTATAACCATCACGATCTAATACTAAATCAGTCTTACATGGTTCACCTAATTTTCTATGGTTGCGAAAAGCAAAAATCCAAGTATAAGTTTTATGACGATTAGCCCATAGGTAAGTTACAAAAATATATTGAATCACAATACCAGCAATAACACCAGCGACACCAACTAAAATACATTTTAATTCCATTTATCACCTAATAAATAATATGAATTTTGATTTATAAAATATATCGCAAAACTCTGAAAAAAGATTTTTGAATTATAGCAAAATATACTATAAATATAAAATATATAGCGCAGAATACTTAATTTATGCGCCCTAATTTATTTTTTATACTCGTTGTTCAAGCAAAGGTACATAAAAAAGCGCGCTAAAGGTTTTAATCAATCCCCACAAAATTAGCAATGGAAACAGCACCGTCTCAAATAAAAAAATAGTAATTAACGTAATAATTTGTTCTACCATTCTTTCCGAATCTTTTTGCAATTGGGTAAAACTTTCTTTTGGAGCAGTAGCTGCATCTTGAAAAGAAAAATCCGCCATTTTCACCCTTGACTTTTCAATACTTTGCATAGCATAATCATGTCTTTCAGCTAAAAATTGGCTAGAAACATAAGAACCAATTAGTCCAGTAATCGGAACTGCAAATCGAATAACTAAGACCAGCAATAATAATTTATAGGCAAATAGTCGCAAACGATGTTTGGAAATTTGCATTTTAGTAAATAGACTGATTAAAATAAAAAATAATGCTGGAACAATTATCCATGTTAAATCAATTGTTACTCCAATTTCCAAAAATAATTTCTGAATGCCCAAAGACACCGTTACAATTAGCATAATCCAAGAAAAACGTTCGACAAGGTCATTAATAGGGTCAAGAATTTCGCCCAATGATAATTCTCCAATAAAAGGAGTAATAGTAAAACTTTGCATAACAGAAATTGTTGCATTCAATGCTCGTGCAATTAAAAATGCAGCTCCCGCCCGATGCATAGAATCATCTAAATATTTGACGCTTTCTTGTTCAACACCATTGGTAAGTTGATTATGGGCAATTTCATTCCATCCAATTGTGATTAAAGCAAATATACATAAAATAAGTAATAAACCTATTTCAACTTTCATCCTTTTATCTACTCGACAAAATAATTGCATGATAAATGGTAGCTCTTTTTTCATGGTTAAATCCTCTCTTATTTTAATTTGGTAGTGATAAATTTGTTAAATATTCCTTAAAATCTTTGCGTAAATTAGGATGTTGTAAAGCATATTCAATTGTTGCCACCAAGTAACCCAATTTATTACCGCAGTCGTAACGTGTACCTTGAAATTGACAAGCCAATATTTGTTCTTCGGCTAATAATAGAGCAATTGCATCGGTTAATTGAATTTCACCACCACTACCTTTGCCAATTTTTTCAATACATTCAAAAATGGTTGGTTCCAATAAATAACGCCCAACCACAGCTAAAGTAGATGGGGATTTATCAGGTTCTGGTTTTTCAACGATATTTTTTATATTTAGCACACCTTTATATAAGGTTTCTGGCTCAATAATGCCATATTTACATGTTTCTTCTTGCTCAACATTTTCTACCGCAATAATACTACATTGTTGTTTTTCATAAATATTTAGCATCTGTGTTAAACATGAAGATTCTTTGCCATCAATTAAATCATCAGCTAAAATTACTGCAAATGGTTCATTCCCTACAATCGGTCTTGCACATAAAACGGCATGACCTAATCCTAATTGTTCTTGTTGACGAATATAGATGCAAGACACACCATTAGGCACAATATGTTTGGTCAAATCCAATAGGTCATATTTACCACGCCGTTCTAATTCATTTTCTAATTCCTGATTTTTATCAAAATGGTCTTCAATTGAACGTTTACTATTACTAGTTACAAAAATTAGTTGTTCTATACCAGCTTCAATAGCTTCTTCGGCAGCATATTGAATTAACGGTTTATCAACAATTGGTAACATTTCTTTGGGACTAGCTTTAGTTGCAGGTAAAAATCTAGTACCTAAGCCAGCAACTGGAAAAACTGCTTTTCTTACACTTTTTTTAAGTCTTTTCATAAAAAATTATAATCCTTAATTAGGTTAGCCTAATACTAAGCCACTTGTCAATATCTCTAATTTCTTCAGGACAAACTTGGTGTTCCATTTTATAACTATGCCATTCGACTTTATAAGTTAATTTTTCAAGTCGGATTCGACTTATTTCTGCATAATTGAATGAAATAACTGGGTCGTAATGCCCATGTGCCATAAAAATAGGAATATTGATATTGGCTAGATGTTTTTCACTTTCCACGGTATCATTTAAAGGTAAATAGCTTGATAAAACCATAATTCCCGCTAAGGAATGTGGATAACGTAAACCTGTTTGTAAAGCAATTGCCCCACCCTGCGAGAAGCCAGCAAGTATAATTCGTTGACTCTTAATACCTTGTTGCATTTCCTGCTCAATATATTGGCAAATAAGTTGTTCCGAATTACGAATTCCTGTATCATCTTGCGGTGCGTTTGGAGCAATATCAATAATATCATACCAACCAGGCATTACCATTCCGCCATTAATTGTGATTGGAAGTTGAGGAGCATGCGGAAAAATAAAACGAGTATAGGAAGTAAAACTATCCGCTAATTGCGATACAATAGATTCAAAATCATGTCCACTAGCTCCTAAACCATGCAACCATATAACACTTGCGGTCGCTGCTTGAGAAGGTTCAATAATTACAGCATTTTTATTCATTTTAAAAGTCTAATATTCAAGTTTTAATAAAGCCTTCTTAACCAGTTTACACTCAGTTTTAATACGTGCAACTTGTTTTTCAGCCAGTTCAAAGTTTTCCTCACGCCCAGCTATTTCTAACATTTGACATAATGTAACTACCCGTTTTGATCCCAAAATAATACTAGAACCTTTAAATTTATGAGCAGCGGCATAAAGTGCATCCCCATCTTTATTGTCATAAGATTCTTGTAAAGCTTGTAAATAAGTTGGTAATTCACTTATATAAAGATCAATTAACCATTTTATTTTATCCGTTTTAAGATTACTGCACATTTCACTTAAAACACTTTCATCCAAAATTTGTTGTTCTTCTACTGCTAAAAAATTAGAATCTAATGACGTTTCCATCTGTTGAACCTTGTTTTGAGGAATAGTTTTATTTGTTATTAAGCTAGTTGAGGTTTTTTCTAGCCATTTATTTAATATGGTTTCTAAATCTTTTAATACAATTGGTTTAGTTAAAAAATCGTCCATCCCAACTATGAAACAACGTTCTCGAGTAGATTGCATTACATCAGCAGTAAAAGCAACAATAGGCGTTGCTATTTTATTACGTTGCTTCTCAAATTTACGAATTGCAATACTGGCATCATAACCATTCATTTCAGGCATATTACAATCCATAAAAATAATATCAAAATTATGATTTTTTACCGCTTCAACTGCTTCAACTCCATTAACTGCAACATAAACTTGACATTGTAATTGCGCTAAAGTTGTTTTAGCCACTTCTTGGTTAATGATATTATCTTCAGCTAATAATACATGCCATTTTAAAGTTAAGGTATCATCATTTTCTTCAATATATTCATTTAATTCATTTGTGCCATTTTGTACCGCTGTAACAAAGCATTTTAATAAATCTGCTTGGAATATAGGCTTATTTACATAGCCAGATAATTGCGCCAATGTTTCTGGTTCTAAAGCATTTTGCAAAGTAGTCATCATAATTACTTTGGTAGCAGATAAAATGTATTCTGACTTAATTTGTT
This sequence comes from Thiomargarita sp., assembly GCA_023144675.1. Classification (GTDB taxonomy): domain Bacteria; phylum Pseudomonadota; class Gammaproteobacteria; order Beggiatoales; family Beggiatoaceae; genus JAGLFE01. The sequence goes on from JAGLFE010000108.1 coordinate 4,738, forward strand.
GTAAAAGATTAATTCCATCTTTTAATTGTGGTATTTCGGCATCAATTAATACAAAATCATAAGGATAATTTTTTAAAGCTGATTTTCTAAGTATAGCAAAACCTTCTTCAGGTGAACTAGCTGTATGTACTTCCATTTCCCAAGCTTGAGTTTCTTTGCGTAAAATTTTCCGACTGCTGGCATTATTATCAATTATTAATAATTTAAATTTTTGCAATATTTGCTGTGATTGTTCATTTGGTTGATTGGTAGCTACTTTATCAAACGGGATTTTGAACCAAAAAGTACTTCCAGTGCCATAATTACTGCTGAAATCAATTTTCCCACCCATCTTACAAACCAGTTGACGAGAAATATATAAACCAAGTCCAGTTCCATGATAATGTTTTTCAGATTCACTGGTTTGAAAGTAAAGTTGGAATAATTGGTTTTGGGCATTTGGATGAATACCGATACCAGTATCAATTACTTCAACTTGTAACAATATATCTTTTTCAGTTTCTTCCGTTATTAATACCCGTAACAATACTTCGCCTTGATTAGTAAATTTTATTGCGTTACCAAGTAAATTATTAATAATTTGTCGTAAGCGATTAGCATCCCCTAACAACTGTTCTGGCATTTTAAATGGCAATTGACATAAAATTTCTAAACCTTTACTTTGAGCTGAAATAGCGAATAAATTAACCATTTCTTCAACTAATTTACGTGGATTAAAGGCGTTTACACTTAAAGTTAAGCCTTTACCCGCTTCAATCCTAGAAAAATCTAAAATATCATTGATAACGGTTAATAATGCCTGACCAGAATTTTCAATCATTTGTACATAATGTTGTTGTTGACGACTTAATTTAGTTTTATGTAACAACTCAGCCATTCCTAAAACACCATTCATTGGAGTACGAATTTCATGGCTCATAGCTGCTAGAAATAAGCTTTTGAAATGGTTTGCGGATTCAGCCGTTTCTTTATTACGTTTTAATTCAATTTCAGCTTGTTTGCGATCGGTAATATCGTGTAAACAAGCCAAAATCAAACCTTCATCTTCCAATGTAATTGGTGATACTTGTAATTCACCAACATGAGGAATTCCTTTCAAGTCTTTAAATTTAAATTCTGCCTTAGTTTCTATATCTTCAATAGGCGCACAAAAACTCTTTCCAATTAATCCACCCTTTTTGGTGGCACGATAAAGTTCTTCTGCGGCTGGATTAGCAAAACGAATTTCCCCTTCTTTATTACAAACAAAAATGGCATCACGACTATTTTCAATAATAGAACGGAATTTAATTTCACTTTGGCGTAATGATTCCTTAAACTGTTTATGGGCTAATGTTCCTCGAATACTATCACCAATGACGTTAAGAACTGAAATTTCATAAGGCGACCATTGATGAGCGCGATGACAATCATCTAATCCAATAAATCCCCAAAACTTGCCTTTAAAATGAATGGGAATAATTAAAATGGATAAAATTTGATAGGAACTGAGATAAGAACGATCTGGTTCTGGAAAATCTTTGACTAAGCCCGCGATTGGTTCATCTTTTTCTAAAGTATCATACCAATGAGGTAAATAAAATCCATTTAATTGATGTTTAATATCATAGGGTTTATAATTGTCCCGTACCCAAATAAAACGTTGATTAATACCTATTTTTCCTGTTTCTGGAATGGTATAATTTTCAAATACATAAGCCCGATCAACTGAGGTAAGTACTCCTAAATTTCTTAATGCGGTATAAATAGCTAGATCATAGTCAGAAATGGTTAATAACGTATGAGTAATACGTGATACTCCTTGACATAAATGTTGCTGTTCTTCTAAGCAATCATTGAAGTGTTTACGTTCGGTAATATCAGTATTAGTTCCGATCATGCGGTAAGCTTGATTTTTTTCATCACGTATAGCAGTTCCTCGTATATTCATCCAACGAGTCATACCATCTTTACTTAAAATCCGGTATTCGACTTCAAATTGAGGTATTTCTTGATTTAAATATTGTTTTAATGATGTACGTAGGTCTTTTATATCATCAACTTGAACAATAGATTCCCAATATTTTAATGGATTAGGAATATTTTCATCAAAACCTAATAAAATTTTTAGATGCGGTCCTAAATATAGTTCATTAGTAATTAAATTCCAGTCCCAAACTCCAGTTTTTCCAGCCCGAACTGCAAGTAAGTAACGTTCTTGATTTAGTTTTAGTTCTTGTTCAGTTCGTTTACGTTCAGTAATATCGTAGGCAATTTCTAGGCGTACTAACCGTCCATCAACCCATTGAATAGCTCGGTCATGCACTTCATACCATCTTTCAGTCAGGGTACTATAACATTCCCATTTATGTAAATCGGCAGGTTCTTTTTGGTTTAATATTTTATGTTTACTGCAAAATGGGCAAGGTTGTTTCTGTTGTAAAAAAGCTTGCCAACAAATTTTACCAACCACATTCCCAAATAGTTTTTGACCATATTGGTTTTCATATAAAATTTCATAAGTTTCAATATCTGCAACGTAAACTAAGGCATCTAAACTGTCTAAGGCTAGTAATAAGTGTTGGTAAATTGAGGGAAAGGTTAAATTAGATGTTTTTTCTATTTCATATTTTAGTCCAGGTTCAGTTTTTTTATAATTTTCGATGTCTGTTATTTGCGCATAAAAGCCATTATGTTCAGATGTAGCTTTTATTTTCCATAATAACCAGCGATATTGTCCATTATTATGTAAACATTGTATTTCATAAGAAATTTCATTGATATAGCCACTATTTAATTGCGACAATATGGATTTAACCGCTTCTCGTTCTTGAGGATGAACTAAATCCAAAAAATCGGGCCAATTTGATGCGGAAGTAGTATCGTTATTGTCTATAGCAACACGTCCGAGTAGTTTCGCCAGTGCTGCTGTTACTAATTTAAATTCCCCATTATTATCAATAAAGCATAGTATTGCCCAAGAAGGTAGTAATAAAATATGTTCGTTTTTCAAAAAATTTCTCCAATTAATTCAAAAATATAGTTATATACTTTTTTTAGTTAAATTATAACTGAAGTTACGCAGATAT
>JAGLFE010000109.1 GCA_023144675.1 Thiomargarita sp.
AACCATCTATCTGGTGGCGAGCAACAACGGGTGGCTTTAGCGCGGGCTTTGCTCACCAGCCCTGATTTGCTGTTAATGGATGAACCATTAGCCGCTTTAGATCAGGCAAGTAAAACTCAATTAATGTCCTATATTGAGCAGGTACATGAAACCCTTGATATTCCAATACTTTATGTTAGCCATTCAATAGAAGAAGTAGCTTATTTAGCTGACCAAATGTTGTTGCTTGCCGATGGACGGGTGAAAGGTAATGGGAAAATTGCGGAAATTCTAACTAGTTTATCTTTGCCTTTGGCACGAGCTGATAATGCAGTTGCTATTATTGAGGCAACGGTAATTAAACATGATAAAATTTATCATCTTACTTATTTACACTTTGATGGTGGAAAAATTGTATTGCCACGGAAAGATTTAAATATTGGCAAATCAGTGCGAATAGCAGTACATGCTCGTGATGTTAGCCTTGTTTGGCAACCAGCGGAACATACCAGCATTTTAAATATTATCCCAGTAACTATTAAGGAGATTTCGGAGCTGAATTTATCTCAAGTTTTAGTAGGTTTAATGGCTAAAAATACTTCATTGTTAGCTCGTATTACAAAAAAATCGGCAGCAGTTTTAGAATTAGCACCAGGAAAACAACTTTACGCCCAAGTGAAAAGTGTTTCCTTAATTAGCAATTAAGCCCTTGGAGGAATTAAATGAATAACATTTGGAATCAGATTTGGTATGAAAAACACCCTTTAAGTATTGTGCTTATACCATTATCTTGGTTATTTTGCGGATTGGTGAAAATTCGTCAACAGGCTTATCAAATCGGTTTATTTCGCCGCCACGCTGTTCCAGTTCCAGTAATTATAGTCGGTAATATTACTGTTGGTGGCACGGGTAAAACACCTTTAGTAATTTGGCTTGGAAAATTTTTGATAAAACAGGGCTTTAATCCTGGAATTGTTAGTCGTGGCTATGGTGGACAAAATAATCAAGCTGTTCAGTTAGTTTCTCCACAAAGTGATCCATTTCTAGTTGGAGATGAACCAGTTTTATTAGTTAAACATACTGGTTGCCCAGTAGTAATTGCACCCAAACGCATAAATGGAGTGCAATATTTATTAGATAATCATGCTTGTGATATAATAATTAGCGATGATGGATTGCAACATTATGCTTTGCAACGTGATATAGAAATAGCTGTATTAAATAGCAAACGCCGTTATGGCAATAAACGTTGTTTACCAGCTGGACCTTTAAGAGAACCATTAAGTCGTTTGAAAAAGGTTGATTTTATTGTTGAAAATGGAACGGCATCTGAACAGGTATTTTCCATGCAATATGAAATAGGGCAATTAAAACAAATAGTTAATCATAAT
>JAGLFE010000011.1 GCA_023144675.1 Thiomargarita sp.
TCCTCAGCAGCATCCTACATTTTATTTCTTAACTTGGTAGATAGTTACAATTTCTTAAATTAGAGGTGGTGAGCAATTAGCTATAAATCCACCTTCCGATTTAAAATTACGCAGATGTTACTGGAATCACTTTTTTAGCCACCGATTGATAACTTTCAATTTCGTGGAAATTTAAGTAACGATAAATATTTTCTGAGTCTGACTTAATAACTTCTACGTGCTGTTGATATTCTGCAAGTGTGGGAATTTTACCTAATTTAGCACAAACTGCTGCTAATTCAGCCGAAGCTAAATAAACATTAGTATTTTTACCTAAACGATTCGGAAAATTACGGGTTGAAGACGAAACCACTGTTGAATCATCCTTAATACGAACTTGATTTCCCATACAAAGCGAACAGCCTGGCATCTCAGTTCTTGCTCCAATTCTACCAAAAATTGAATAAATACCCTCTTCCATTAACTGATGTTCATCCATCTTGGTTGGCGGTGCAATCCATAAGCGGGAAGCCAAGGTAGTGGCATCTTCTAATATTTTACTGGCAGCCCGATAATGCCCAATATTAGTCATACAAGAACCAATAAACACATCATCCAATTGTACGCCAGCCACATCAGACAATAATTTAACATCATCAGGGTCGTTAGGACAAGCAACGATAGGCTCTTTAATTTCATTTAAATTAATTTCCAGCACATCCGCATATTCAGCATCAGCATCTGGCTCTAATAATTCAGGATTCGCTAACCAAGCTTCCATGGCATCAATCCGTCTTTGCAAAGTACGTTTATCACCATAATCATTAGCTATTAACCAACGTAATAAAGTAACATTTGAACTTAAAAACTCAATAACAGGTTCTTTAGCTAAACGAACTGTACAAGCTGTTGCCGAACGTTCAGCTGAAGAATCTGCCAATTCAAAAGCTTGTTCAACTTTCAAATCAGGTAAACCTTCTATTTCTATAATACGTCCTGAAAATATATTCTTTTTACCTTTTTTCTCAACAGTTAATAAGCCTTTTTGAATCGCTACATAAGGAATAGCTCCCACCAAATCACGCAAGGTTACACCAGGTTGCATTTCCCCTGTAAAACGCACTAAAACTGATTCTGGCATATCAATTGGCATCGTACCTAAAGCAGCGGCAAAAGCAACTAATCCTGAACCTGCTGGAAAACTAATTCCAATTGGAAAACGGGTATGAGAATCGCCTCCAGTTCCTACAGTGTCAGGTAAAACCATACGATTTAACCATGAATGAATAACTCCATCACCAGGACGTAAAGCAACTCCGCCACGTGTTTGGATAAAATCAGGTAGTTGGTGATGCAATTTAATATCAACTGATTTTGGATAAGCGGCAGTATGACAGAAACTTTGCATAACTAAATCGGCGGAAAAACCTAAACAGGCAAGTTCTTTCATCTCATCGCGGGTCATAGCTCCAGTGGTATCTTGAGAACCTACAGTGGTGATTTTTGGCTCGCAATAAGTACCAGGACGAATACCTGCAACTCCACAAGCTTTGCCAACCATTTTTTGGGCTAAAGTAAAGCCTTTATCTGATTTTTCAGTTTCTTCAGGAAGAATGAATAAATCAAGTGGTTCTAAACCCAAAGTTTGTCTAGCTTTATCAGTTAAACTACGTCCAATAATTAAAGGAATTCGACCACCTGCTCTCATTTCATCTGGCATCGTAACGGGACGTAATTTAAAACGAATTAATTCTTCCCCTTTTTCATTAGCAATATAACCTTTATGCGGATAAATGGTAATTACATCGCCATCATTTAATAATGATATATCGCATTCAATCGGTAAAGCTCCTGAATCTTCGGCAGTGTTAAAAAATATTGGAGCAATTTTTCCACCTAAAACCACGCCGCCTTGACATTTATTAGGTACATAAGGAATATTTTTCCCAATATACCAAAGCAAAGAATTAATCGCTGATTTACGTGAAGAACCAGTTCCAACCACATCGCCAACATAAGCTAGAGGATGCCCTTTTTTCTTTAGTTCAGCAATGGTATCCAAAGCGTTATCAATCCGATTAATTAATATTGCTTGAGCATGTAATGGAATATCAGGACGACTCCAAGCTTCTGAAGCAGGCGACAAATCGTCAGTATTAGTTTCCCCAGTTACTTTAAATACGGTAACAGTAATCGCTTCAGGTAATTCCGACTTGGAGGTAAACCATTCCGCTTCTGCCCAACTATGAATGACCTTTTTTGCCCAATCATTATTTTTAGCTTTTTCAACAACATCATGGTAAGCGTCAAACATCAGCAAAGTATGTGATAATGCTTTTGTTGCTGTTTCCGCTTGTGTTTCATTATCAAGTAAATCTATTAATGGTTCAATATTGTAACCACCTAGCATGGTTCCTAATAATTCGGTCGCACGAGTGGGGGTAATCGCAGTACATTGGGTTTGCCCTTTGGCTACTTCTGCTAAAAAATTTGCTTTAACATAAGCGGCTTCATCAACTCCAGGCGGAACTCGGTGTGTTAATAAGTCTAATAGGGTTGCACTATCATTTGAGTTGTTTTTCAATTGTTCAACCAATGCACTGACTTGCTCTGCATCTAAAGCTAAAGGCGGTAAATCTTTACTAGCCCGTTCTGCAACGTGCTGATTGTAAGTTTCTAACATATTAATTCCTTATAAAAACGTTAATACAAGTTTTCTATTTTACTACAAAATAATGATAGCTATATTTTTTACAACAGATTTTAATTATTAATTTTAGGTAACTACCTACCAATTAAACTTTAAATGCGAAAGTTAAAATTTTAATATGATTGATGCGTTTCGTT
>JAGLFE010000110.1 GCA_023144675.1 Thiomargarita sp.
CGTGCCAATATCAGTGGCGGTGCAAACGATGCTTTTGCTGGATTTATCGTTAGTGGTAGCGGTACACAACAAGTAATGATTCGTGGGATTGCCGTCTCAGCAGGAAATGGCGTTGACCCTGGTCTTACTTTATTCAGACATAACGGTACTGCTTGGGATATTATAAGCGAAAACGATGAATGGGAAGAAGAAGCCAATGCAAGTGCAATAAGTGCATTAGCGAGCAATTTACAATTACCTGATCGTAATGGCAATGATGCTGGTATGTTGACAAATATATCGGCTAATGTATATAGTGTTCAATTAAACTCTTTTGGCAATACTGGTTTAGCCGTTATAGGTGTAGATGTTACCAATACGCTTTCCGATGAGCCGAAATTAATTAACATTAGTACTCGTGCCTACATTAGTGGTGGTGCTAATGATGCTTTTGCGGGCTTTATTATCAGTGGTAGTGGCAGTTTACAAGTGATGATTCGTGGTATTGTCGCTGTAGAAGGTAACGGCGTTGACCCAAAACTTACTTTGCTCAAGTATAACGGTTCTAGTTGGGATACCATCGCTACTAATGATGAATGGGAAAATGATAGCAATGCAAATATAGTTAGTGCCTTAGCTTCTAACCTACAATTACCTGATCGCAACAATAACGATGCTGGTTTATTACGCTATTTAGAACCTGGAGTCTATACTGCCCAATTAAGCTCTAATGGCGATGCTGGATTAGCAATTGTGGGTATAGATGCAATATATTAAGAAACCAATGTAATAAATTGGTAACTATCTACCAATTAAACTTTAAATGCGAATTAAGAACACGATTGATGCGTTTCGTTCCTCAACAGCATCCTACATTTTTACTTAATTTTATACGTATTTCTTAACTTTTGACGGGAGTGAGCTAAATCTCGACTATGAATCATGTAAAAGAGAAAAAAGGTAGTTAAAGAATTACACTTTCTTTCTTATTTCCGTGTTCCAGGGGCGAATGCATAAAATATTTACAACAACCCCTTCCATTCATAAATAAAATCCAAAGCCTGTTTTAGTGTAATATTTTCAGGAGAAAGGACTTTTAATTTATCAATAATGGTAGAAAATAAATATGTTACAAACAATTGAAGCCATCGTAGAAAAAAATGGTACAGTTCGGTTATTAGAACCTATACATCCAAAACAATCTATACGGGCATTGCTAACTTTATTAGAACCTGTTGAAGAAAAATCAACTATTAGAGCTAACCGTCCATTGCGTGAATTTGTTGGCATATTAAAAGATTCCACCATTTTTTCAGGTGATCCTGTTGCTTTACAAAGAGAAATGCGTGATGAGTGGGATTAAATTGTCAACAATCGGATGAGGTTTAAGTTTGACTTCAGATTCAGTGGGCGTAAATAATTCAAACTCAACAAATATCCTAACTAATGCTTGCTCTTAACTTTTGACGGGAGTGAGCTTATAAATTCCAATAAACAATATTCAGAACTCAAATATATTATGCCTAATTCTACTTTGCATCAACCAGTATTATTACAACAAGCAATAACTGCTTTAGCAATTCAGCCAAATGGTATTTATATAGATTGTACTTTTGGACGTGGTGGACATTCACGAGCTATTTTAAGCAATTTGGGAACTTCAGGACAAATTATTGCCTTTGATCAAGACCCTGATAGCATAGAAACAGCACAATCTTTATCAACTGAAGACCAACGTTTTAGTTTTATTCATAGCCAGTTTAATCAATTAATAAACCAATTAAAAGCCAAAAATATCATTGGGCAAGTAAATGGAATTTTATTAGATTTGGGAATGTCTTCTCCTCAATTAGATATAGCTGCTAGAGGTTTTAGCTTTCTACGAGAAGGTCCATTAGATATGCGAATGAATCCTACTATAGGACTAAGTGTTGCTGAGTGGTTGGAAACGGCGGAAGTAGATGAAATAGCTTATATTTTAAAGACTTATGGCGAAGAACGATTTGCTAAAAGAATTGCACGGGCTATTGTTGCAACTCAAAATTCGCAGCCATTGAAAACAACTTTGCAATTAGCAGAATTAGTGAGCCAATCCATTCCCAAACAGCGAGGAAAAGTTTTTAAACATCCAGCAACTCG
>JAGLFE010000111.1 GCA_023144675.1 Thiomargarita sp.
AGGTTTTTTGAGACCATCTTTGTTCAGGACTACCAAATTTATGCTAGATGAATTTATATTGTAAACTCATTTTATTTTAATTGCAATAGTAGCAGAAATAAAAAAGCAAAATGTTTACTCCAATTATGTTTACTCCAATTACGATAACCTTCTGTTAAAATTTACCGAGTTTTTGGTAGTCTTGCATAAAATAGTGATAAACTTGTTAAGTATTTAATATATAAAGAATTTTTTTGTACAACACTACTTTATTCAGGACTACCCTTTTTTCGGAAATTTTATTATTCAAGCAACAAATTTTGATAAGGGCTTGGACTAATTATAGCTTGTTTAAAAATAGGTAGTATTTTATTAATAATATTGGCTATTGCTGAATTAGAATTAATTTGATTAAATTCCTTTGGCTTTAATATAGTTTTCGCGATATTAATTTGTTCTATTATTAATTGATTGCGGGTATTGATTATTTGGGTTAAATTTTGATTTGCTAAGGTGTTTAATATGGTTAATTCTAAATTTGGATTTTCTATTTGAATAATTTGAGTAACAATAATTTGAATTTTTTCAATATTTTGATAGCTTTCATTTTGTTTAAGTTGCAACAAATTTTGAAAAGCATCACGTTCTTTTTCAGACAATAATTGTTTAGCTACTTGCGTATCAGCAAATAAATCTAATTTAAGTAATTCATATTTACGGGCTGCGACTAATAATTGGTTTTGTTTTTCCGCAATCCGTCCTTGAGTAAATAAATGTCGAGCTATTTGTTCAGTTAATTCACTATTTTCATTAATTTGTTGCTTAATAAGTTGATGTTCATTTTCAAAGGCAAGTTTTATTACCTGTGGAATCTGTTTTGCACCATAAAATGTAGTTACAAAATTATCAAACATATCAACGTTGTTAATGGTTTTAGTTTTCTGAAAAGCGAATTCATGAATTTTTAATAATGCTTCAATAGATTCGACAGCATTTGGAAAATCAATTACAAATTGATAATAATTTTTAATTTGATATGAATTTTTAAGCAAATTAAATAAGCCATAGATACCATAACGATTAAAATCTGAATTTGGTTTAATTTCAAGAAAATTACGATAAATAGTCGGTTGATTTAAAGAATAAGCTAGTTGCCATGTTTGTAAATAAGCTTGATTATCTAAATCGTAGTTAATATATTTGGTTGCAACTTGATGCCATGCTTGGTAAGTATTTTTATGTTGTGCTATTTTATAAGCAAGTGGATAAGCCGCTTCCAAATCTTCTAAAGTTTCCAATGCTACGACAATATCTTCATCGGTAATTGCCTGCGCAAATGGCATAAAATAAATTAAAAAACCAACTAAATATGATATTGGTTGCATAAATTTAATATTTCTTTTCATTTCTATTACCTATTGCATTGAACATTTATCTGTTTCAGTGTAAATCGTATCTAATAATATAGGATTAATATTCTTTTTACCCATAATTTGAAAATCAAAAACCAAAGTGTAACTTAACACACTTTTAACATAATTACGTGTTTGCGAAAATGGAATTAATTCAATCCAAATATCGGCTGGAAAACAACCATATTGCTCCCGCCAACGTTTTGAACGACTTGGTCCAGCATTATAAGCCGCCGTGGCTAAAAGATGATTATTATCAAATCGATCTAACATTTGTCGTAGGTAAGCCGTACCTAATTGAATATTAACTTTAGGTTCTAAAATGGTGTAGGTATTTTGCAATTTTATCTTATGTTTTCTTGCCACTTCTTTAGCTGTAGCGGGCATAAGTTGCATTAAACCTAAAGCTCCAGCACTGGAATGTGCATCAGTTTGAAAAATACTTTCTTGACGTATAATAGCATAAATATAGGCAAAATTTAAGTGTTTTTTCTTGGCTTCGCCTTGAACCATGGTATAAAAAGGCATTGGAAACCGCAAATCTAAATCGTCATAAAATTTCACCTTATGCAAAGCAGAAATACTTCTATCATGCCACTGCCAATCATGGGCTAAACTTGCGGCTATTTTTATTTCTTTAGCTGAAAATTTTGAAATTACTTCATTCCATTCAGAACGGGCAAAAGCAGCCCAACCAGTTAAAAATAATTCACGAGCAATGATTAATTTAGGATGTTTTTTTAATAATTGCTGTTTTTGAATTTTAGTTATGCCAACCGATGTTTTTTGAAATGAATAAGACGAGCCAATATCATAAGCGGCTAAAAAACCGTAATAATTGCGAATTTTAGCTAATTTGAGAAATTTTTCTTCGGCTTCATTAGTCCTACCTAATTGCTCTAAAGCACGAGCTTGCCAATATTGCCATTGTTCTTCATTTTTCTTATCCGTTTGATAAAGTTCTTGTGCTAACTGAATAACACCATTCCAATTTTCAGCCAATAAAACTAATTTTAACCGTGCTTGATTGACCGATTCATTACTCCAATAGGCACTTATTTCCTGTAACCAAGTTAAGGCATTAGAATTATTGTTGGAAAATGCTCTTAAAGCTATATAACGTAATGAAGTTTGATATTGTTTTTGATTGAAACGATAATTTTTCTTATAAATTTGCAAAAATGAGTAAGATTTTTCTACATCTTTTTTAGCTAATCTTTTAATACCATATAACGCTATTTCGCGTGCCAATTCAGTATCGGGATGTTTAAATTTTTTCAGAGCGTAAGCAGGGTCATGATGTAATGATTGCCATTGTTCAAATAATTTTTTATCCGTTTCTGCTAATTCACGACTTAAAAAACGAGCTAATTTTACTTTATTATTTTTCATAGCCAACCGAATTCGTTGCCAACGTTCAGAATTACTAATTAAATCATTTTTATATAAATAACTAAAAGTTGAATCGCATACACTAGACTGTGATTTTCCAACTAGCCAAAGTTTTTTAGCTATTTTAATTAGTTTGTCATTTAATTCATCTTTAAGTTGCAAATAAGCTTTTAAATAGAAACACTGTAAAACCACATTTTTTTGTGGAGTATAAACAGCTATAAAAGTTTCCCAATCTTTTTGCTGGGCTAATTTTCTTAACCACGCACGTTGTAATGGTGACGCAGCAGCACTATCTTGATGTTGTTTAAAAAAAAATTGAAAATTTTCAAGACTTTCAGTTTCAAGATATTGTCTTAAATAAAAATAATGTAAATAATGAGCAATTGGATAAGATTTTAATTCCAATTGAGTTAAAAGATATTCAAAGGTATTTAAATCTTTTTCTGATAAAGCTTTATAAGATTTTTTAAAATACCAACGTTCTAATTGCCAATTATCCGTTGCATAGCTTATAGATGAGTGATTTATAAAAAATAATAGGATAAAAAAGCTGATTTTTATTTTCATATTTTTTTGTTATGTTTTTTGTGAAATAACTAAAATTATAACATCAAATTCTATTTTAAAACCATAGAAATTATCAATTCAATATTTCCATTTTATATCCCAAGCAATTTGCTCTTGTTTTGCAATAAAATTATCATGAATAGCTACATTTGCAATAGCAATTAATTGGTTTTCTAAGAAAATAAATGGAATAAATTTTCGATGCCAAGGAAGAATATGTTTTGCCTGCAACAATTTTTTTACTGTATGCTGTTGTCCATGCAAACGTATTTTTTCACCCCCTTGCCGAAAACCAATTTTTAATAAATAATTTTCAGGAATTACTATTCCTTTGCCTTGATGTTGTTGCGCAACTAATTTTCCCAGTGGTAATTGCAACGACATTGGTAGTTTCCAATCTAAATATTGAGAAGAGTTTGGAATCATAGGTAAATTAGGCATGGCATATAAAATATTATGATAACGCCGTACTTCCGCACCCTGCCACCGTACTAATGGCTGTCGATCCAATTTTGATTGTAATACATCATGGCAAATATGTTGTAATTGCGCTGTAGATGGAATGGGAAAATTTAACTTTTTTAACCAAAAACGTAATAAATTATGTTGGCGAGCAGTACTCAAATTACCAAGAGCGGTTAATTGCAATTGATTAAACTGTTTAGTTTGACAAGTTTGCCAGTCAATCTTGGCTAAATCTTGCATTAATTCATCTGCTTCAGCTTGATGTTGAGCGGCTCTAGCAAACACATAACTTGTTTGTGGCCAATTTTCTCGTAAATTAGGCATAACTTTATGCCGCAAGAAATTACGGGCAAAGCGAATGTCTTGATTACTGCTATCTTCTATCCATTTTAATTGGACTTGTTGCGCATATTCGTGTAATTGCAAGCGTGTATATTCTAATAAAGGACGAATTAACCAAGCTTGCCCTAATTTAGCTTTTGTCGGCATAGCAGCTAATCCTGGTACACCAGAACCGCGTAATAATTGCAATAATAATGTTTCTGCTTGGTCATCTGCGTGTTGCGCAGTTAGTACTACATCATTTGGTGCAATTACGGTTTTAATCGCTTGATAACGAGCAATTCTAGCGCAATTTTCTAAACTTTCTCTCGATTTTTTATCAATTTTAACTTTAATTATTTGAAGATTAATGTTTAAATTTTGGCAAATGGATTGACAATGTTTTGCCCAATTATCTGCTTGTGTATGCAAACCATGATGAATGTGAATCGCTTTAAGATTTGGAAATTGTTCTTGCAATTGAGCCACAGTATAAAGCAACACGTGCGAATCTAAACCACCACTATAAGCTACCCATAATTGTTGTTTTGAAGTACAAACAGTTGATAATTTATTCAATAATTGTTGTGGAGAAAAGTTTAGCATTTAACTTTATTTGCTGAAAAAATTTGCAATTAATCTGTAGTCAAACTTGCCACTAAATATTCACGATTCAAACGGGCAATATGACTGAGAGGAATACTTTTAGGACATTCAAAAGCGCAAGCTCCAGTATTAGTACAAGTTCCAAAGTTCTCTTTGTCCATTTGCGCAATCATATTTAATGCTCTAGTTTTTCTTTCCATCTGCCCCTGTGGCAATAAGGCTAAATGTGATACTTTTGCCGCAACAAATAGCATTGCCGAAGCATTTTTACACACTGCTATACAAGCTCCACAGCCAATACAGTCTGCTGATTCAAAGGCTTCATCTACTTTTTCACGAGAAATTGCAATAGCATTAGCATCGGGAGCTGAACCAGTATTAATTGAAATATAGCCACCAGCCTGCATAATTCTATCTAAAGCAGTTCTATCCACAATCAAATCTTTGAGAACTTTAAAAGGTTTAGCGCGCCACGGTTCTATATAAATTGTATCACCATCTTTAAAAGAACGTATATGTAATTGGCAAGCGGTAATGCCTTGTTCTGGACCATGTGGACGACCATTAATATAGAGACTACACATTCCGCAAATTCCTTCACGACAATCATGGTCAAAAGCAATGGGGTCTTCGCCTTTTTTTAATAATTCTTCATTTAAAATATCTAGCATTTCTAAAAAGGAAAGTTCAGGCATCACATCTGTTAATGCGTAATCAACCATTTTTCCTTCAAAATCGCTATCTTTTTGTCGCCAAACTTTTAAAAATAATTGCATAATTTAATGATTTTTGAAATAATTTTTATTTTATATTATTTATCAATGGTTCGGACAGTTTTTCAAATTTAAGCTTATTTAAAATGCTAAGTAATTGAAAATTCAGTTTTTTTAAATTTATTTCAAAGATAAAAAATATTTAATTAATAAATAGGTTGATTAG
>JAGLFE010000112.1 GCA_023144675.1 Thiomargarita sp.
TAGTTTAACATTTTTTCTTTTTTTTGTATATTCTTTTTTATGCTATGGTAAGTAGTTACGAAAATTATTTATAATATTATTATATTAGTATAACTTTATATAATATTAGAAATTTAATAATGGAATCTGTATTTGTATGAAAGAGAAACTGGTTTGTATTGGCAATGGAATGGCTGGTATTCGCACCATTGAGGAATTGTTAAAATTAGCTCCTGATCAGCATGAAATTACCGTATTTGGTTCAGAACCCTATGGTAATTATAATCGTATTTTACTTTCACCAGTATTAGCTGGAGAAAAAACGATTGAAGATATTATTTTAAATGAAAAGGAATGGTATCAAGAAAATAATATTACTTTATATACAAATTACACTGTAACTGTCATAAATAGAGGCAAGCGTGAAGTTAAAACCGATAAAGGGATCAATGTAAAATATGACCGCTTACTCATAGCGACAGGCTCAAACCCATTTATTATTCCAATATCTGGTTCTGAGTTAACGGGAGTAGTAGGATTCCGTGATATACAAGATGTGCATAATATGTTGGACATGGCAGGTCAAGGAAAGAATGCAGTTGTAATTGGTGGTGGAATATTAGGTTTAGAAGCGGCTAATGGTTTAATGCAACAAGGTATGCAAGTAACGGTTGTACATCTGCTTGATAATTTAATGGAACAGCAATTAGATAAAACTGCGGCAACTTTACTGCAACTTTCCTTGGAAAAACGTGGTTTAAAATTTTTAATGGCGGCTGAAACAACTGCTATTTTAGGGGAAAGGAATGTTACTGGAGTTAGATTTAAAGATGGTAAGGAAATTCCTGCTGATTTAGTGGTGATGGCAGTGGGAATTCGCCCTAGTATTAAACTAGCTCAACAAGCTGGAATTTATTGTGAACGGGGAATTGTGGTTAACGATACCTTGCAAACTTTTGACCCGAGAATTTATGCAGTTGGGGAATGTGTACAACATCGGAATCAACTTTATGGTTTAGTTGCACCTTTATTTGAACAGGCTAAAGTTTGCGCCAATCATTTAGCTAATTTAGGTTATGCACGTTATGAAGGGTCGGTGGTTTCTACCAAATTAAAGGTTACGGGTATTGACTTATTTTCTGCTGGTGATTTTCAAGTAAAAGAGGATTCTGATGAACTTATTTTTCAAGACCCCAGTCAAGGAATTTACAAAAAATTAGTTATTGAAAATAATCGCATTAAAGGGGCAGTGTTATACGGTGATACCATAGACGGTAGTTGGTATTTCGGCTTAATGCGCGATAATGTGGATATTAGCGGTCAGCGTGATCGACTATTATTTGGACAAGCCCATTTGGGAGATAGTGGTCATGGCAAAACCGCTATGGCAATGAGCGATGACACTGAAATTTGTGGTTGTAATGGCGTTCGCAAGAAGGATATTACTGATGCCATTATAAAGAAAAACTTATTTACTTTAGATGATGTACGTTCTCATACTAAAGCCTCCAGTTCTTGCGGTTCTTGTACCGCTTTAGTCGAACAAATTTTATCCTTTACTTTAGGCAGTGAATATACCAATTCTCCAAAAACTAAGCCGTTATGTGCTTGTACTGAATATACTCATGCGGATATACAAAAAGTAATTAAGGAACAGCATTTAATAACTATTCCAGCGGTTATGCACTTTATGGATTGGAAAACCCCTAATGGTTGTCATGTCTGCCGCCCTGCCTTGAATTATTATCTAATTTGCACTTGGCCTGAAGAAGCCAAAGATGATTCTCAATCTCGCTTCATAAATGAACGTATTCATGCTAATATCCAAAAAGATGGTCGTTATTCCATTGTGCCTCGTATTTGGGGAGGAATTACTAATCCCAAAGAATTAAGGGCTTTAGCTGATATTGCCGATAAATATAATATACCAACTGTTAAATTTACTGGCGGGCAAAGAATTGATTTATTAGGTATAGAAAAACAGGATTTACCTGCTATATGGGGTGAATTGAATCAAGCGGGTTTGGTTTCAGGACACGCTTACGGCAAGGCTTTACGTACAGTGAAAACCTGTGTTGGTTCTGAGTGGTGTCGTTTCGGGACTCAAGATGCTATCAGTATGGGAATTAAATTAGAAAAATTAGCCTGGGGTTCTTGGACTCCGCATAAATTCAAATTAGCAGTTTCAGGTTGTCCACGTAACTGTTCCGAAGCAACCATTAAAGATTTCGGAGTAATTGCAGTTGATTCTGGTTGGGAACTTCATGTTGGTGGCAATGGTGGTATTAAAGTACGTGTTACTGATTTATTGTGCAAAGTAACCACTCAAGAGGAAGTGCTTGAATATTGTGGAGCTTTTATTCAATTATATCGGGAAACTGCAAATTACTTAGAACGGGCTGCACCTTGGGTAGAAAGAATCGGTTTAACTTATATTAAAGAACAAGTTGTTCAAAATGCTACTACACGAGAGGAATTAAATGATAGATTTTTACTTTCACAAAAATATGCTCAAAAAGACCCTTGGCAAGAACGGGCAACTGGTGGAGTTGATCAACATGAGTTTAATTTTTTACCAACGGAGGCAGTTTAATGTCAAATAATATTCGAGTCGGAAATATCAGCGATATACCTAGTTTAGGAGCTAGAGTAGTTAAAACTGAAAAAGGTGATATTGCAATATTTCGTACTGAAGATAATAAAGTTTTTGCTTTGATAAATAAATGCCCGCATAAAGATGGTTCGCTGGCGGATGGAATCGTGCATGGGCATAAAGTAACTTGTCCTTTACATAATTGGAATATTAATTTGGAGGATGGGAAAGTTGTGGCTCCAGATGAAGGTTGTGCAGAACATTTTGTAGTGAATGTCGATGCTGAAGGAAATTTATTTTTACAATTGTGAAATAAATAATTTCCCAAAAAACCTGACAAATATTGAAACCTTGTCAGGTTGCCAATAGTAAATTATTCTAAATATTTACCAAAAAAACCAAAAAGCATTATAATATCTTTTAAAGTGAAAATATAAACAATTCAGCCTAAATGGAGTTTCTCATTGAAAATCGAATTATATAATTTATTTATAAATATTTTATTAAAATTACAAAAAAATAATTTAATTAATCCCGAAATTAATATTAAAAAATATTTACGCATTGAGCGCACTCGCAATCCACAACATGGCGATTTTGCTTGCAATATTGCAATGATTTTAGCTAAACAAGTTAAAAAAAATCCACGAGAATTAGCGACTTTAATTACTTCTAAATTTTCCACTGACGACTTTATTAGTAAAGTAGAAATTGCTGGACCGGGATTTATCAATATTTTTCTAACCAAACAAACTTATTATAATATCGTTGATGAGATTTTAACCGAAAAAGATAATTATGGTCGCAGTCAAATAGGAGCAGGGCAATCGGTTTTGATTGAATTTGTTTCCGCTAATCCGACCGGTCCTTTACACGTTGGTCATGGTAGAGGAGCAGCTTATGGAGCGGCTTTGGCTGATTTATTAACTTATGTTGGTTATAAAGTGCATAAAGAATATTATGTTAATGATGCTGGGCGACAGATGAATATTTTAGCAACCAGTGTTTGGCTACGATATTTGGAATTGTGTGGCGAAGAGGTGGTTTTTCCAGTAAATGCTTATCAAGGCGATTATATTTGGGATATTGCGGCGGATTTACATCGTCAATATAATAGTGGGTTTCAACATCAAACTGATATTATATTTAAAGATATTCCACCTGATGAACCAAAAGGCGGGGACAAAGAACTTCACATCGATGCTTTAATTCAGCGATGTAAGCAACTTTTAACCAATGAACAATATCAAATTATTTTTGCAAAAACATTAGAAGTTATTTTAACCAATATTCGCCAAGATTTAATCCAATTCGGAGTAAATTATGATGAATGGTTTCACGAATCACAATTAACCCAAAATGATTGGGTAACTAAAGCTATTGAACAATTAAAGCTCCAGCAACATACTTATGAAAAAGATGGGGCTTTATGGTTTTGTTCCACTAAATTTGGGGATGAAAAAGATCGGGTATTAATTCGTGAAAATGGGGAATTTACTTATTTTGCTTCTGATATTGCCTATCATTTAAACAAATTAGAACGGGGATTTGATCACTTAATTAATATTTGGGGAGCTGACCATCATGGTTATACGGCTCGGGTTAAAGCAGCTATGATGGCATTAGGCACCAAAGCGGAAAAATTAAGCGTATTATTAGTCCAATTTGCAGTTTTATATCGTGGCAAAGAGCGTTTACCAATGTCAACTCGTAGTGGGGAATTTATTACTTTGCGTGAATTGCGTGAAGAAGTGGGCGGTGATGCGACTAGATTTTTTTATATTCAACGTAAAAGTGAACAACATTTAAATTTTGACTTGGAATTAGCAAAATCGCAATCGAATGAGAATCCAGTTTATTATATTCAATATGCCCATGCTCGTATATCCAGTGTAATTCGCCAATTAAAGGATCGGAATATTACTTGGGATTATAATCCGAAATTATTGGAAAATTTAACCAATTCGCATGAGCAGGCTTTAATGGTAACATTATCAAATTATCCTGAAGTTGTTGAGCAGGCGGCTAATAATTATGAACCACATTTATTAACCTATTATTTGCGTCAATTGGCACAAGATTTTCATACCTATTATGATGCGCATAAAATCTTAGTTGATGACGATAATTTACGTAACGCACGTTTAAGTTTAATCATTAGTTGTCAACAAATATTGAAAAATGCTTTAACTTTAATTAATGTAAATGCACCAAAGGTAATGTGATATGAAAATACCCAAAAGACGCACTAGAATGAAACAACCTGATTATATTTCTCCGAATTGTCCTTCTGGTTGGGCGTGGTTATTAGCTGGTATTGTGATTGGTATATTTATTTCTTTTTTAATCTATTTAAGAGAATTTGCGCCGCAAGAATTTCCAGCTAAACTTGCACAAGTTACCAATCCTTCGATAGTAGAAAAAACTGAACATAATATTTCCATTATGGATTTTTATAGCGATTTAGAAGAATCGGATGAAACAATAGAAACTGAAATTAAACCACCTTTATTAACCGAAACAAATGGACAACAAGTTACGCAACCAGGTAGATATATATTGCAAATAGGTTCTTATCGTAATCAAAGTCAAGCAGAAGGTTTTAAATCTTATGTTATTTCTCTTGGGATTCCAGCTTATATTGAAGTTACTGGTTTCAACAATACTGGACGTTGGTATCGAGTTCAAGTAGGACCGTTTACAGATTTGGATAAGTTGAACAATATACAACAATTACTTGAGGCAAATAAAATTCCTATTTTGTTGAAAAAATTCTAATTTACAGAATTAAAATTATGATAAATACAATTTATTTAATGCTCGTAGTAACTGTAATTAGTGGAACAGCGGCTTTTTTTCAAACCCAAATTTCTTCCAAAGTGGAGAATGCAAATATTCAAGAACATACTTGGTATTTACCTCCAACTCCAATTGCCATTAATTTCTCAAAATCCTATACTCAAGCAGCTAAATTAAATTTATGGAAAAACAAGGCTCTTGATAAACAAAAAAAGTTAGAACAAAGTAAAGTACTTAGACAGAAAAAATTGGATAAAAATAAGCTGGCTAAACAACAAAACCGAGAAAATAATAACCAATATGGTGAAAATCAGGATGAAAAGCAGATTAAAATCCAACTTATCGGTATTGTGAGAAAAGGTGTAGAAAAATATGTATTATTATTAGAAAATGATAAGGAAATTAATCAATATCATGAAGATTCAATGTTGCCAAATGGCAGTTATATTATTGATATTTATGAAGATGCGATTAAAATAATAACAGATAGTACTACCGATATTATGTATTTACATCCGCTGGAATAGATTTTTATAATTGCCCTAACATTTCTGCAATTTTATCGACTAACAATACTTGCACTTCAGGAAATTTTGCTGGATCAATTTCCAATTCTTGAGTGCTAATTACAACAACTAAAAGGGGTACTTTTCGGCTTTTTAACTGTTGTATAAAATTTTGCCGATTTTTATCCCAATTTAGCAGTACGCAAATACAACCGCTTAAAGAAGATAATTGTTGCATAACTAATTTTGGCAATATTGCAAAAGTTTTATCGGGGCAAGCAGTAACACAAGCCAATATTTCTAAAAAATTATCTACACCCACTAATCCCCGTCCACTGGTAAACTGATAAGTTTTTACCCCAACAAACATTAAATCTAATAAAATTTCACTATTACGAGGAGCGCAGGCAAAAGAAGATGCTACTGATACCGCAGTTTCAAAAACTTCAGTAGTAATATTTTGGCTAAATGTATCTAAAATCAAAGCATGGCGGACAAAAAATTCATCTTGAAATTCTTTAATAACAGGTTTACCCATTTTTGCTAAATTTTTCCAATGAATATGTCGTAATGAATCACCTGGACGATATTCACGTAAGGAAAAAAATTCCTCTGAATCGCCAACCGACATAGCTAAATTAACACCTCCACGTTGATATTTTCTTGAACCAAATAGCTTAATTTCTCTAACTGGATAACGTTTGGGCAAAATAAGTAAATTATCTTCTAATGGCACTGTATATAAACTTCTAAATAAACCAAAAGGGTCGGGACAAGCAAAACTGATTCCAGTAAAATGTACATAGCCACGATGCAAAGGTTTTAAGCTCATGTTAATGGTAACATAATTATGCTGCTGATTAACTGGAGCTAAGGAAGGAACAATTTGTTCAGCAATTTCCACTTTTTTCCCCATATACATCAGCCATGTCCAACGATGATAGCCAACATATTGGTCAAACCAATTTCGTTTTTTATCGCCTGGTTCTTTTGTCTGTAGAAATACTTCAAAACTGGGAGAATTTAATTTAATATTTTCTTGTAAACTAAGATTAGCTTGGATTTTATGGGTAAAATTTTGGACTTGAATTTGATAATCTAATTTCTCCCCAACAGTTCCAAATTTAGGCAGTTTACGCCAAGCTTGAAGTCGAAGTCGAATGAACCAACTACTCAATATTGCAATTAATAACAAAGTAAATAAAATACAAAATAATTGATAAGCAAATGTTTGTCGAATATCAATACCGAAACTACCAGCTGCCATTAAACCACCTAAGATTGTAAAGCCGATTGAGCTAAAACGTCGTCGAATCCAAAGTTGGTCAATATAATAAAGTACACGAAAACCGTGAAATAAAAAGCGTCTCATAATTATTTGCGATTAAAAAGCTGATTTTAGGATAAAATATAGGTAACTATCTACCAATTAAACTTTAAATGCGAATTAAGAACACGATTGATGCGTTTCGTTCCTCAACAGCATCCTACATTTTTACTTAATT
>JAGLFE010000113.1 GCA_023144675.1 Thiomargarita sp.
GCACTACCTATTTTAGGACTATCAAGAATTTATATTTTTAGCTGATTTAAACTATTAATTTACAGCCCAACAAAAGATTTAGATTATGAAAATACAAACTAAAATCTTCAGTATTATTTTTAGCTTCATTTTAATTACAGGTTTTGTAACTATTGTAGGTAGTTATATTGTGTCTAAACAGATGATTAAACATGAAATTTATCATCATTTAGAAAATATTGCTACCTCAAAGGCACAACATATTAACACGATATTAAATAATAAAATAACACAAGTAGTTAAAACATTAGCTATCAGTAAACTATTTAAAAATGCGCTAACAACTCAAAATATCGTACCAGCCATACAAAGAATCAATGATTTAATTCAAATTTATGATGAAATATCGCGGATAAGAATTTTAGATAAACAGGGTGAGCTAGTGGTATCAAGCAATTCTAAAATTGACTATATTGGTAATGCCGAAATATTTTTACATAGCAAAGAAGAATTATATATCCGTGATGTGCATATTTCTAGCATAACAGGAACTAAAGTTATTAGTATTTCCGCTCCAATTTTGGTGAAAAATGAATTTATTGGTATGGTGATTGTTAATGTAGATATTGATGCTATGTTATACGAGATTACTTCAGATGGGCATGGGAAAACGGGTGAAATATACCTTATTAATAAAGATGGTTATATGATTACGCCATCACGGTTTAAAGATAATACCTTTTTGAAATTGAAAATAAATTCATTGGAAGCTAAAAAATGTTTTATAGCTACTGAATTTAACAATATTAATATTTATACAAATTATCGTGGCGAATCTGTGATTGGAACCCACCGCCCTATTCAAGGTATGAATTGGTGTTTATTAGCAGAAATAGATACTAAAGAAGCTTTTGCGCCAGTAAATAAATTGGTAACATTAATGATTTGGTTCTTTTTATTATTGTTAATAATAGGCAGCATAATTACTACTTTTATTTCCCAAAATATAACTCGTCCCATTTTAAAATTACATCGCCGCAGTGAAGAAATAGAACAAGGAAATTGGAATTATCAAGTAATAATTGATACGCAAGATGAAATTGGGCAATTTTCAAGAGCTTTTGATAACATGGTTACAATCATTAAGTCTTCCCAAGATAAACTGCAACAGCAAAAAGCTTTTTATGCCGATATTTTAGAAAATATTATTGATGGAGTAATAGTAATTGATAAAAATGATGTTATTTCTTACGCTAATAGTGGAATGGGAAATATTGCGGGCATAGCGGCGGAAAAGATTGTAGGAGCGCAAGTTTTAGTTAATTTTTCAGAAGAAACGCTTAAATTTTTTAAACCTTATTATTTAAGAGCTAAAGAAAGTTTGCAACCAGTTCATTACAATGATATTCCAGTAATGACACCAGTGGGACGACAAAGTTACCAATCTGGATGGTTAGTTCCACAAATAATGGACGGTTGTTTTAATGGCATGATTTACACAGTTATTGACGTTAGCAAACAAAGAATAATGACTGAAGCTTTACAAAAATCAAAAGAAAATTGGCGTTCAATTACTGAAAATTCGCCCGATCATATCATGTTAATTGATAAAGAATATAAAATTTTATTTATCAATCGAAATATGTTCGACCTTAATATAGAAGATATAATTTGGAGAAATATAATTGATTATATTCCAATTGAATATCATCAAGATGCGATTAATTGTTATGAACAAGTTTTTGCCACAGGTAATATTTCCATATATTGTACTAAATATCAAAGTAAAGAAGGTGAAATAAATTACTTTGAAGCTCGAGTTGCTCCAGTATTTAATGATGATAAAATTGACATTTTAACTATTAGTGTGCGGGATATTACCGAACAAAAATTAGCTGAAAATAGCTTAACACAATATCAAGAAACTTTGGAATTAAAAGTAGAGCAACGTACTGAAAAACTTAATCAAGCTAATAAACAACTAAAAACTAGTCAAAAACGCTATAAAAATTTAATAGATTCTATTGAAGGTATTGTATGGGAAGCCGATATTAATACCTTTCAATTTACCTTTATAAGTAAACAGGCACAACAACTTATCGGTTATCCATGTAGCGATTGGTTGGAACAAAAAGATTTTTGGTCGAAACATTTGCATCCTAATGATCAAGAAAATGCAATAAATTATTGTATGAGTGCGACTAAAAATCGTCAAGACCATAATTTTGAATATCGTATGATAACAGCGGATAATAAAATTATTTGGTTAAGAGACTTAGTTTCCATAGTAATTGAAGACGGTGAAGCAGTAAAATTACGTGGTGTTATGTTTGATATTACTGAGCGTAAACAAGCTGAAGAAAAACTGAGACAAAGTGAATTAAAATGGAAATACGCTTTGACTGGCAGTCAAGATGGTATATGGGATTGGAATATTGTTACTAATGAAGTTTATTTTTCTTCCAGATGGAAAAAGATGCTGGGATTTGCTGATAATGAAATTAGTGCAAATTTAGGTGAATGGGATAAACGAATCCATCCCGATGATAAAGAACAAGTTTATATTGATCTAAATAATCATCTCGCTGGCAAAACTAAATATTATCAGAATGAGCATCGTTTATTGTGTAAAGATGGAACTTATAAATGGATTTTAGATCGGGGTAAAATTATTGAATTTACTGAAGCGGGTAAACCGTTGCGATTTGTGGGAACTCATTCCGACATTAGCGACCGCAAACAAGCTGAACAAGCTTTATTGGAAAGTGAAGAACGATTTAGGGGATATTTTGAATCAGCTTCAGTAGGTTTCGCTATTACTTCATTGGAAAAAGGCTGGATTTATGCTAATAACTGTATATGTAATATGTTAGGTTATTCGCTGGAAGAATTGAAAAAATTAACTTGGGTTGAATTGACCTATCCTGATGATTTAGCCACTGATGTTATTCAATTTAAAAAACTTTTGGCGGGCGATATTAATGAATATACGATGGATAAACGTTTTATTCGCAAAGATGGCACGATTATTTATAGCTTTATATCTGTTACTGCATGTTATCTTAAAAATGGAGAAATTGAACATATTACCGCTACGATACAAGATATTACTGAACGCAAACAGGCTGAACAAGCCGTCCAAACCGAACGTAACAAATTACTTAGTATTCTTAATGTTATGCCCAGTGGGGTTTATATTGTTAGTAAACAATTCGATATTGAATATATTAATCCAGCCTTGCAAAATGAATTTGGTTCTATAAAGGGACGTAAATGTTATTCTTATTTCCATGATAGGAATGAAATGTGTTCTTGGTGTAAAAATGAACAAATATTTGCTGGCGAATCAGTTCGTTGGGAATGGTCTTCATTTAGAAATAATAAGCATTACGAACTATTTGATACACCAATTAAAAATGTAGATGGCAGTATTTCTAAGTTTGAAATCTTTCACGATATTACAGAACGGAAACAAATTGAATTAGAACTGCAAGAATCGTTTGCTCGTTTTAATGCAGTTACCAATAGCTTAGATGCACTGGTTTATGTAAGTGATATTGATACTTATGAAATATTATTTATAAATAAATATGGTTTAGAAATGTTTGGGCATGATTTGATTGGAAAAATTTGTTGGCAAGTCTTGCAAACTGGAAAAACCGCTCCCTGTGATTTTTGTACTAACAATAAATTATTAGATAAAAAAGATGGAAATACAGGAGTTTACACTTGGGAATTTCAAAATGCTATTAATAACGAATGGTATTTATGTCGTGATCAAATTATTAAATGGCCAGATGGGCGATTAGTGCGAATGGAAATTGCTACTAATATTAATGAACGGAAACAAATTGAAATAGCATTGCAAGAAAGTGAAGGACGACTTCGGGCTATTTTGGATAATAGTACCACCGTTATTTTTCTCAAAGATATAAAAGGAAATTATCTATTTGTTAATAAACAGTTTGAAGAATTGTTCAATATATCAAATGAGGAAATTAATGGCAAAACGGACTACGATATTTTTCCAGAAAAAATTGCAAATGCCCTAGTAGCCCATGACCAAAAAGTCATCAAAAATAAATCCGTATTAAAAATTGAAGAAATTGTACCACACGGTGATGGTCCTCACACTTATATTTCAGTTAAATTTCCATTGTATGATGCTAAAAATGATATTTATGCAGTTTGTGGTATGGCAACTGATATTACTGAACGTAAGTTGATGGAAAAAAAATTATTACAAAGTGAAAAACGTTATCGGCGACTTTTTGATGATAATAAAGCAGTTGAATTATTAGTAGATCCAACCAATAGCAAAATTGTTGATTTTAATAATGCCGCAGTTCAATATTATGGCTATTCAGAAACAGAATTAAAATCTATGTATGTTTTTGATATTAATACGTTAAGTAAAAAAGAAGTAATTAATGAAATGCACCTAGCTAATATAGAAGAACGTTGCTATTTTAATTTTAAACATCGTTTAGCTTCTGGTAAAATTAGGGATGTTGAAGTTTACAGTGGTCCAATTGAATTAGATGGTCAAAATTTACTTTATTCGATTATCCATGACGTTACGTCTAAAAAAATAGCTGAAGCAAAATTGGAACAGGCTAAAAAACAAGCTGAGAAAGCAAATCAAGCTAAAAGTGAATTTCTTGCCAACATGAGCCATGAAATTCGTACTCCTATGAATGCAGTAATTGGTTTCAGCGACATACTGGCTTCAAAAATTACTGATAAACAACATAAAAATTATCTTAATTCGATTAAATTAGCTGGTAAAACATTATTAACATTAATTAACGATATATTGGATTTATCCAAAATTGAAGCTGGGCGACTAGAAATTCAATATGAACCGATTAATCCACGACTAATTTTTACCGAATTAAAGCAAATTTTTAGTATTAAAATAGCAGAAAAAAATCTTGAATTCATAATAGAAATAGATGATGCTTTATCAGCAACCTTATTTTTAGATGAAACTCGTTTACGACAAGTATTACTGAATTTAATTGGAAATGCGGTTAAATTCACTAATAAAGGCTATATTAAATTATGTGCAACGCAAAAATGTAATTCAAATTATACTGATTTAATCTTGGCAGTTGAAGATAGCGGTATTGGTATTCCTCCAGACCAACAAAATCTAATTTTTGAATCATTTAAACAACAAGATGGGCAAAGTACACGTAAATATGGTGGAACTGGTTTAGGGCTTGCAATTACTAAACGTTTAGTAGAAATGATGAATGGTAAAATTTCCGTTTCCAGTCTTCCCAATAAAGGCAGTCGTTTTGAAATCATTCTACAAAAGGTTAAAACCACAAATGCAATATTAGAAGAAAAATCAGATAATGGTTTCAATTTGAATAATATTAAGTTTGAATCAGCGCAAGTATTAGTAGTAGATGACATTGAATCAAATCGGAGATTAATTGAAGAATATTTATCCTCAGTAAATTTAGAAGTAATTAGTGCCGAAAACGGAGAAGAAGCATTACTTTTTGCCGAAGAATATCTTCCAAACCTAATTTTAATGGATATTAGAATGCCAGAAATGGATGGCTATGAAGCCACTAAACGTTTAAGAAATAATCCTAAAACAGCCAATATTCCGATTATTGCTTTA
Organism: Thiomargarita sp.; assembly: GCA_023144675.1. Taxonomy (GTDB): domain Bacteria; phylum Pseudomonadota; class Gammaproteobacteria; order Beggiatoales; family Beggiatoaceae; genus JAGLFE01. The sequence continues at coordinate 5,618 of JAGLFE010000113.1, forward strand.
ACCGCTTCTGTTGCATTAAATACGAAGGATAATAGCGAAAAACTAGGTTTTAATAATTTTCTAGCCAAACCAGTTAATGTTTCCGACTTATTTGGCGAATTAGCTCTTTATTTAAAATATAATAAAAAAACTGTTATTGATGAGGTTAAAAATGAAAATACTTTCAATTTGGATAATATAATTGATCTGCCTGATTTACAACATAAAATTGAGCAAGAAATTGTGCCACTTTGGAAAAATGCCAATATAATCATAAAGATGGATATTGTGGTTGAATTAGCAGAAAAAATGATTGAATTAGCCGATAAACATAATATCCCAACTTTCGCTGATTACGGCAAGCCATTAGCAGAAAGTACTCAAACATTTGATATTCAATATATTCAGAAAGCCCTTAAAGATTTTCCCAAAATAATAGAACCAATAATTGGAAATATTAAACATCTTTCCTAAATAGAGCAAGTTCTTAAATTGACAAGAGCAGCAACTAATCGCCATGTTAATCCGTAATTTTTGTGTTTACCTCGGTAAACCTCTTTAACGCAACGAATTCATCAATAATGCGGCTATAAAATCTCGCTGGACTTGGTTTATATTTGACATTTTACCTAAAATAGTTTCTAATATGTTCATGAGAATCCTTTCTTTGATAATTTTGTTTGAATAATTTTATTATCTCACAAGTTGGGATTCTCATTTTTATTTTATCCACTTATTTAAAACTGTCCTAACTATTGAATTTAGAAAAGTAGGATAATGTCTAAGATATGTTAGCAATATACGGTCTTCTAAAGAAAGTTTAGATTTTTTTAAACCATGTTGTTTCAATCGGTTATGCTCTTTCTTTTTGTTGAGATAAATATTTATTTTACAACATAAATACTGAAAGTTTTCTTTTGGTAGCCCCTTTAGTTGTTTAAATTTTTCTGGGGTTTCTATTTGGAGTTCTTTATATTTTTTCATGTGTTATTCTTATTGATTTTAGTGTAAAAATATTTTAACACAAATTACTTTCAACGTTTATTTAGGAAAGATGTCTATTAAAATCAAGCTTAACTCAAGGTGATTTGGTTTGCTATTTTAAGCAAGCTGACAATGAACACCAAATTGATGTACGCATGACTGCGCCAATTCGGCGGGAGAAGATATAATAACTTGGGATTTACTGGCAGAAACTTTCAATATGGATGGTGACTTATGCCTTGAAGAGTTGGATGACTTTGATACCGCAATGGAAGAAATAGGGGAATTACAGCGTATCAATCATCACCCCTTCACTATTTATCCCAAAGATGAATCCAGCCGTAATCGTGAAAAGCATGGTATTTTACCTTCACCGCAAAAACAGGCTTATTCGGCTTATAATCGCGAAAATTGCGGTAAAACGAAACAGAGGACTTGACTATGGCAGTGCGATTATCAGAATATCAACAGAAAATGATAAAGGCGTGTTTTCTGGAGGTTTTTCGACAAGGCGACATTTATCTTTTCGGTAGCCGAGTTGATGAAACACAAAAGGGGGGTGATATTGATCTGTATATTATATCAACAAATCATCAACAATTGGTAAAGAAAAAAATTCAGTTTTTAGTCAAACTAAAAAGCAAAATTGGTCAGCAGAAAATTGATGTTGTATTTGATAGAGGTCAGAATCGACTGATTGATAAAATAGCTAGACAACAAGGGGTTTTACTATGAAATCAGATATAAAAGAACAGTTTACGGTTTGTGATACCATTTTTTCCAATTCTGATATTGATTATCAGCTTTTGAAAAATGCCAAAATTAATAAGAGTTTTTTTGCCGCTTATGATAACACCCGCATTGTTAATAGCTTTTTATTCAATTTTAGTAAACTGCAAGATAAAATAGGCGCAAAGTTATTTAAAAAAATATTGTATGAATTAAAAGAAATTGACAGTTTTTCAATACCTATGCTGGATGTTTTAAATTTACTGGAGAAACTGGAAATTATTGAAACAGCAACTGTTTGGGATGAATTACGAGAAGCACGCAATGCAATTGCCCATGATTATCCGCTTGAGATTAACGAACGAATTGAAGCCATTCAATTGGTGCTGGATAATTATGTCACCTTAAAAGGCATTTACGAGCGTCTGAAATCAAAAATCATAAACAACCACTAAGGAAACTTAGATGTGGCAGACAGAAATACATTGCACTATGCACAAGAGATTAATGATCAAGCCGAAACTTAGTATGATGATATCAGCAATGAACTGGCTATGTTAAGCGAGGCTTATAATACTGCACAAAACACCTTGGATAAGCTTGACTCCACCAGTGATAAGACCAACCGATATGCAAATAAATTAACAGAACTTAACTGAAAAACTCAAAGGATTGTAGAAACTGAAAGTCAATTATCCAGTCAATTCGATGGATTAAATTTGGAACTGATGGATACAGTGTTTGCGAGTGAAGCAAACCATGTGATTGTTTCTACAAGTAAACATTTTGACTTTAAAGTGCCTCCATACCTGAATGGGAAAAAAAGGGCATCAAATATAAAATATTTACCTGATTTATAGCCTTGAGTTAAACATCATTTAGATTTTATGGCGTTTCATCAAACATAATTGATTGCCTTTTTCTGCATATCTTTCTTTTAATAATTTGATTAACGAGATAGATAATGTTTTGAAGAATATTGGCTCCAAATTTAAGATTAATTTTGCTTATTGATTATCTATGAAAAATTATGCTTTAGTACTTATTAGAACCTTAGCTTTCGTAGAAAAAAATAATTTTTGCAAGTGGTTTATTTTTGTAACTAAGTACCAAGAAATACGTAAAAAATGTAGGATGCTGCTGAGGAACGAAGCGCATCAATCATGTTAAAATATTAACACTTAAATCGCATTTAAAGCTTTAATTGGTAGATAGTTAGCTATTTTTTAGCTAATGCTTTTTCAACATTTTCAATTCGATTTTGGCAATATGTATAAGCTTTAGTTGCTTCCTCAATCATTTTAACTAATTGATCAATATCAGGCTTATCAATATTACTTATTTTTTCAGCTATTTCTTGTAATTTTTGATAGTTTTTAAGATAAGTTTCTGTTTTTCTTGGCATTATTACTCCTTAATACAGCAATCAACCTTTCCATCTTTGAATTCAATAGTTAAATAATTAGCTTTTTTAGCATTTATTTGACTGGTTATCAACTTATCTTTCTCAGTTCTTACAATTGCGTAACCTTGATTTAAAATAGTTTTAGGGTCAGTCAACAAAATCTGTTTCATCAATGATTTAATTTGATATTTTGCTTGTTGCAATTGACTTTTGCAATCATTTTTAATCGCTTGCATTAAATGCGCTAAATTTTGTTGTTGGTTATGGAGTTGTTTTATATTTTGTTCTCGAATTTGCATTAATAACCGTTCATTTTGAATTTTGGCTTGATTTAAAAGCGATTTTGCGGTTTGATTAAATAATTGCCAATTTTGATTCGCATATTGGGCATTTTGAATGATTATGCTGGCAATATAACTAATAACCAAACTGGGAGTATGACAACTATAATTAGCGACTTCATCTAGTAAAGTTTGATCTCTTTCATGTCCAATCCCAACTATAACTGGTAACGGTGAAGCACAAACAGCTTTAACAACTTCATATTCATTTAACTGAAATAAATCCGCTTTTGCTCCGCCACCACGAATCATAACAATAGCATCAAATTGCTTATGTACCTGTCCAATCCGCTTAAAAACTGCCGAAATATCTGTTATTAATTGCTTGCCTTGAAAACTAGCAGAATAGTATTTAAATTCACATAACTCCAACTTTTGTAAAACATCGGCTTGGCTTTTAAAATCACCTAAACCTGCTGCATTTTGTGGTGCGATAACGGCAACTTTACAAAAATCCGATGGTTGCTTAATAATTCGGTTGTGTTGATAAATTTCTTTTAATGCCAGCCTAATTTTATTCAGTTTAGCTTCCATTTCACCCATAGTGAAACTGGGGTCAAGGTTAATTATATTAAGTGAAAAACCATAAAGCGTATGAAATTCAACTTGCACCTGCAATAAAACTTTTAAACCAGCTTTAAGCACCATACCTGTTTGGGTTTCAAACTGTTGAATTAGTTCAGCCGCTTTATTCTTCCATAAAGTAGCACGAACTTTAGCAATTTCATTAGCTTGCCCATCGTAATCAGATAATTCCAAATAAACATGAAAATTAGTAGTTATATGTACAATTTCGGCTCGCACCCAGTAATATGTATCATATTTATCCAAGAGCGTAGTTTGAACATTTGATAATAAATTATGCAAGGTTAAACTTTCTTGATTGAGCAATTTATCGGTAATTGGTAACCATTGATTAAAAGCTTCTGTTTCCAAACCAACTGGAATAAACCATTTTTTTCTTTGCCAATCAAATTTAGCTCCTAATTTTTTTATTTGGTCTTTTTCAACAAAACTGCAATTGACAAATATTGGTTCTTCTGCAATCATAATTTTGTTAATGCTGATGACATAAATGATTTTCCATAATTGAAATGGTTAATTGTTCAATTTCATCAAAATTAGATTTATTAGGTAAATCAGTTGTTGCAGCCAATTTATCAATTTCATTTTCTAACTCCTCAGCATAATCTAATAGTTCCTTAATTGTCCAATTGCCCTGTTTAATTTCTAAAATCCGTTCTCTATAAGCCAATGGAAATACCAAATTACTCGTACTCAATAATTCTTTGCACTGTAACAATAATCTAATTAAATGCGAACCAAATTTAGTATCATAACCATATTTAGTAACAAGATTCTTACGATTACCCACTTTGCTTAAACGTTCTGCCAGCATATTAACTGCTTTTTTAACAAAAATACCTTTTTGCAAGTTTAAATCGCCGATAATACAATAATCTTTATTATATTTTAGAAAAGGTAATTTTTTTTCTTGCAATTCGATTAATAATTTCTTTTGTTCAGTATAATCTTTCAAATACTGATAAGCATTTTCTAGTTCATAATAATTATTAGAACGAATCACCATTTTATGTTTTTGGGAAAGGGCGTAACCTTTAAATTTTTTAATTAGACCTTTATGCAGAAATTGTCGCCGTTTACTGAGTAATAATTTTCCAATTTCATTGATATAAATAATATTATCGTCATTGACAAATAAATGTTCTAAAATATTAGGATTATTATCCAATGCTAATTGAACAAATTTTCTAAATTCATATAATTTATAATCAATTGCATTTTGAGTATTTTTTCCAGCGGGGGTTTTATCAATAGTTGAAAAATTAACTTCTCTAACCTGTTGAAACCCAAAAATAAATTCCTTAGTTGGTAAAAAAACACCCGAGTAATCTTGATCAGAAATAGCGGTATTTGTTCCATATAAATGTGAACCAATTGTTATTTCTAAAATTTTATTAGTTTCAGCAATTTGTTGTAAATTCATAATATGTTAACCATTCAAACTTAATTTTTTAGCTTATTTAAAGCAGGATAGCCTATGTCAGAAGAACAAGATTCACCTTCTTTTGAGGATTTAAAGGAACGATTTATACCGATTAATAAACAAGAAATTGTTGCCGATTTACTTAAAAATCCAAATTGGAGTCAAGTCGAAAAGCAGCAATTTAGTAACTTTTGCACGATTTTTTCTGCTCTTTATCATTATAAATTTCATTCACATTTAGAAGAATTAAAGCGTTATTATATTCCTTTTGATCCTGATAAAGATATAGTAAAACGTGATTATACACCAGAAGAAAAAGAAAGTTATCATTATAATTTAATTAAAAAAATCCGACAGTTACTTAATAATGCTAATTATGAAGAACTGACTAGTGAAGATATTAATAACGCCATTAGTGCCGATTCATATTATGGAGTACGCGTAGCGGTTGATTTAAATGAATTTGCTGAGATGATTGTCTATTATCGGGGTGCTACTATTGATGTTAAACATAGAAGAACCTGGAAAAGTTTATATATCCGAAAAGAAAATATTGATGTACCTATTTATAAGCGCATTTTTTTATTACTTAAATTCAAAACTGAAGAACAGCAATTTCAATACCAATTAGCCAAACAGGGTGAAATTGAAGCCAGCAAATTACCCAATATTGAGAAAAAGTTACGAAAACAGATTAAAAAAGCCTATCAAAAATTACCTGAACATGTTACTGCCGATCATATTTTTATCAAATTATTTAAAAATATTCCTCGCACTGATTTAGAAATGCTATTTCCTAACCAAAATGTGCAGTTAAAATTATTTGACAAAATCAAAATAGCAGTTACTGGTGGAGGTGGTACTATTATTGGCATTATTTCAACCATTCCTAAAGTAGCTATTGCTGCCAATAATCCTATCGCATTCGTACTTGCATTTAGTGGCTTGGTAGGTATAATATTTCGGCAAATCACTAATATTTTCTCACAACGAAATAAATATATGATGGTGTTATCACGCAATCTTTATTTTCATAATTTAGATAACAATATTGGCGTGGTAAATTATCTGATTGATAAAGCTGAAGACGAAGAAGGAAAAGAAGCGATTTTAGCCTATTATTTTCTTCATACCCAAGCAGATAAAAATTATACCGAAAAACAATTAGCTCAAGAAATTGAAAGTTATTTATCTAAAAAATATGATGTCGAAATTGATTTTGAAGTTGATGATGGTTTAGCTAAATTACGTAGAGAAAATATTTTGTCAGATGATGACAATGGAAATTTTAAAGTACTAGATTTACATCAGGCTTGTTGTTGTTTAGATGAACAATGGGATGCTTTTTTTAATCCAAAGGAAGATGGTTGTCAATATGAAGGGTTAAAATAAGTTAGCATTAACAAATAGTAATGCCAATTAAGAGTTAAAAATATAAGGTATGTGAATGAATTGAAGCTGCTTGTAAAACATTAGTAAAGCAACGTTTATGCGGCTCTG
>JAGLFE010000114.1 GCA_023144675.1 Thiomargarita sp.
ACCAGTACCAATTTGAACGAGTATTGGAAAAATAATCAGTGTTGATTGTAGGACGTTTTTTAGCGGATTTTTTAGCCTTATCAATTAGAGATTTTAATTCTTCTATTTCAGGCATTCGCCAATCATTAAAACCACAATAGTTTTCGGCATTGACCCGGGCAGTATAAGCTTGGCTATTGCAATAACTTGAGGCTTTGCCCGCTTGATAAGCATAACAATTTGTAATTCCATCAGCATAACCATCACTTCCACCATTGCTAGCATAGTCGGTATTATACCAAGTATAATAATCATCGGCATCATGCAAATTATCACCTTGTTTGTCATTGCCTTTGCTCTTTTTTTCCCAAATTAAACCACTATGAGTATCTTTAATACAAGCCCAGTTTGAAGCTGAATTGGCTAATCTTTGCCCGCGATAATTTAATTTAATAAATCTAAAATTTTTAGCAGGAAGTGGTGGAACAACTGCTCTCAATTTTTCCTCAAACTCATCAATTTTTGGTGATTCTGGCGAAACTTTCCGCAACCGAGCTAAATATTTTTCCACTTGTCGTTTATTATTATTCCGCAAAAAATTTTCAATGGTAGCAACATAATAATTTTCCATCTTTTTAAAGGCTCGAAAAGCTTGCTGATTATTGGCATCAAGTTTCAATACCCGCCGATAGCAATCCAAAGCCGTTTGAGATGTTGGACTGGTGGTAAACCAATCTTGATTCATATAATATTGACAAGTTTTTAATAACTTATTAATTTTGCCTAATTTAGAATCTCTTAATTCTCTTAATTCCTTCAATTGTTGTCGAAGTTGCTGTTTTTCTAATCTTTCTCGTTCTAATTGTTTTTTAAGTTCATCATCAATAATTGGTAATGAGCATTTTCCAAAACAAAAATTAGTTAGTAAAGAAGTCTGTTCCCAAGGTATTTGCTGAAAGTTTTCTTTCTTCGTCTCCAATATCACTTGATTCCGCACAATAGTAAATACCTTCGCTACGTCCAAATGCGGTTTATTAAGTAATGTTGCTAACAAATGCTTGGTATATAAACTATTATCATCAGTTGCAAGTCCAGACCTAGCATCTTTATTAGGTTGAGTAGCATAAGCAATTAAAGAATTAACAGGAGCTTTCATTTCCGCTAAACCAGGAAGTGCATCATCAAAGAAACCTTTCTTTTTCCTCAAAACATTTTTTATGGAAGTTCGACAGGCATCTAAAATTACAATATTAATCGCCTCGTTTTTAGATTTCATAAAACTTAACACATAATCTGCTTTCAAGGCTTCATCTTCAATCTCAACTTCATCCTCAATATCAACCTCCAAAGGAACTAAATAATTGACCTTATTATATTGAAACCCATGCCCAGAATAATAAAACAGTCCAATATCCGTTTTTTGATTAAAAGTTTTTAAACCTTTTCCAAATTTACGTATAGCTTTTTTCATCGCTTTTTTATTGACATCAGTTGCCAAAATTACTTCAAAACCTAAATTAGCCAGTACTTCAGCCATATCTTCTGCATCATTGACCGCATGAGGCAAATATGTCAGTTTCAAACCATTAAGATGTTCATTATATCCACCATTGCCAATTAACAAAGCTAAACGAGTTGCTTGCACTGGCGTAGTCAAAACAACCAGCAAAATTAATAAATAACGTAACATAATTTTCTCCTACCAAGTATTTTTCTTAATTAGCCATCTATTGGCTGATGAATTATAAATCAAAA
>JAGLFE010000115.1 GCA_023144675.1 Thiomargarita sp.
AAAAGCGAGTTGATAGTGGAGAAATGGCGGTTGCATTTTCTTTATATCCAACCAGTATGCAAGCGTTAATGAATGTTGCTGATGCTGAAAAATTGATGCCGCCTAAATCAACTTGGTTTGAACCAAAATTAGCTGATGGCTTAGTTTCTCATTTATTATAAAATGCGTATTTTATTGATTAAACTGATTTTACATTTTTTTGCGGTATTGCCGTTGCCAATTATTCACAAAATAGCTAATTTATTAGCTAAAATTGTTATTCGTTGGCAATTTTTATCAATTAATCAAGTAACTCGAATTAACCTTAGTTTAGTTTTTCCGCAACTTTCAGAAGAAAAGCGAGCAGAAATGGCTAAAAATATTTTGATTGAAAGCTGTAAAACGTTTGCTGAATTAGGCTTATTATGGTTAAATAAAAAAGAAAAAGTATTACAATTAATCAAAAAAGTTACTGGAGAACAACATTTACAGCAAGCTTTGGCACAAGGAAAAGGAGTTATTTTATTAACGCCTCATTTAGGAGCCTGGGAATTGGCTGGGTTATATGCTACTTCCCGTTACCCAATAACGGCTTTATATCGCCCGCCTAAATTGCAAAGTTTACATAAATTAATTTATTCAGCAAGATCACGGGCAGGAGGTCATTTTGTAGCTACTAATAAAACTGGAGTACGTTCATTATATAAAGCTTTATATAAAAACCAAATTGCAGGAATTTTACCTGATCAAGTACCAACCGAAGTTGGAAGCGGTATTTTTGTTCCATTTTTTGGCGTACCTAGTTATACAATGGTACTGGTGTCCCGTTTATCACGTAAGCAAAAATGTCCAGTTGTTTTTACTTACGCCAAACGTTTGCCACAAGGGCAAGGTTTTCACATTTATTTTTTAGCTGCGCCTCAAGAAATTAATGCCGATAATTTGAAAAAATCAGTTACCGCACTTAATCAAGGAATAGAAATGTGTATAAAAGAAAATATTACTCAATATCAATGGAATTATAAACGGTTTAAACGCCGTCCAAAGGGTTTGGATGCGGTATATTAACAGCAATAATTTGTTAAATTTCCATTAATTCTCTATTTTTACTGGCTTTGCAGGTAAAGCTGGCTCGGATCTAAAAGGAAAATTAGACCTTGCAACCATTCCTCCATCTACTGTATAAGATTGTCCAGTTGTCCAACTAGATTTATCCGAACATAAAAATACTACAAAATTAGCAATATCTTCAACCTTGCCAAAACGATTAAGTGGCACATTTTTTAACCACAAAGCTCGATTATCTGGCTGATTGAAATAATCTTGAGTTCTTTCAACTGGAACTACTCCCGGAGCGATAGAATTAACCCGAACACCATATTTAGCCCATTCCAAAGCTTGCGACTTAGTTAAACTTTTTAACCCAGCCTTGGATGCGGCATAGGCACTAAAATATTCAGTTGTATATTCTTCATGAATGCTGGTATTATGAATAACAACGCCTTGTGATTGTTTTAGGTAAGGCAATACCGCACGACTTAAAATATAAGGTGCTCTTAAATTAATTCGCATCACATCATCCCAATAATCTTCATCCGCATTTTCAATACTAGCTTTAAGTATAATTCCAGCATTATTTATTAGACCATCAATACTGCCAAAATCAGAGATAAATTCAGTCGCCAGTGTTTTGACATTTTTAGTAGCTCGCAAATCCGCTTGATAAATAATTGCTTTTCCACCAACTGCTTCCACTGATTGTTTTGATTTTAAAGCACCTTCATAACGGCTATTATAATGAATCCCAACATTAGCTCCTTCTGTTGCCAATGCCCTAGCAATACCAGCACCAATACCACCACTTGCACCAGTAATTAAATAATTTTTATTTTTAAAAAATTCTGCAAACATTATTGTTCCATATTAGGTCAAAAGTTAAATTGATTGAAAAGGTGTAACTATCTACCAAGAAATACGTATAAAATTAAGTAAAAATGTAGGATGCTGTTGAGGAACGAAACGCATCAATCGTGTTCTTAATT
>JAGLFE010000116.1 GCA_023144675.1 Thiomargarita sp.
AGATTTCTATCTTCTTGCCCTTCTATTTCTGATATTTTTACTTTTTGATGTCCAACTAAAGTTGTCAATAAATTTCCTTTCCTATCCCAAATTTTAGCCGTTGCATCACCAGAGGCAGTTACAATTTTACTACCATCAGGAGAAAAAGCTGCGTGGCTAACCCATTTTTTATGCCCATTTAAACTAAACAACAACGGCTCTGATATATCCCACTCCGAAGCAATATCTTTAACAACCTGCTGACCTTCCACATCAATAGCAATTGGCTCAGTTCCAACTTTTCCAGTAGCCAGCAACAAATTATTCCTTTTCCCATTTGGTAATACCGTACCATTACCATAAGGCAAGGCTGAAAGATCAAGCTCTCCATGCGCATAAATATCTTGCAGCGTCCTATCAATACTTTCATTTAAAGGGTCAAGTTCTCGCGACTTTTCCGCCAAACGCAACGCAATTGGAGCATCCGTTGCTTTTAAAACCTGCGCTTTAGCATGATATAAACGCGCTTTGGCAAATTGAAGATTTTCATTCGCCGTATTCATTTGAATAACTGCAAAAACAGCCAAAAATACCGCAAAAATCATCCCCGTCGTAATAGTGGTAAAAGTAATTTTTCGCCGTTTAGCCACCGCCGACTCAGCAAAAACAATCGCTTTACGACTTTGTTGAATAAAATCCCGTTGTAATGCAGTCGGTTCAGGTTGTTTATTTTCTGTCGTTCGCAACCACTGTTCTGCATCATAACAAGCTGCCGTATTCAACAAAAAATCAGAACATTGCCTATTTTCAGACCAATCAGTCGCCCGTTGCTGCAGTAAAGTATGTTGATGTGCATGTTCCCGATCCAATTCAATTGTTTGCACCAACTCAGGAAAAGACTGCTCAAAAGCCTTATCCTTAAAATCAATCCAATGCAATTTCTGCAATTTTTCAGGCAAGGTTCCAGAATCAACTTCCCGATGCAAAACACTGATAAAACGCTTATTTTGGGAAACCGCATAATTTACTTCATTTTCACAATATTCCGATTCCACCGCATCTGGAGACAATACAAACAAAAAGTTATCCGCACCACTAATGCCCTTAAAAATCTCATTCTCAAAATCAACGCCGCTGCTAATACTTTCCTGATCAAACCAAGTGGTTTTCCCCGCTTCCTGCAAGGACATATTCAATTGACGGGCAAAATCACTATCTTTACGCGAATAAGAAATAAACACTTCGGTACTGAGTTGACCTTTCGCCGCTTCACTCGCCGCTATTAATTCTTGATGCACCGGCAAGGGCGGATGCTGTTCCCGTTTTTCATGCAACCGCCACCAAGTTTTAGCATTCTCCAAATTATGCCCGCTCAACAAAAATGACGGTTTCTGATTTTCCGCAGCCCATTTTAAAGCCCGTGCCAGCAAAATCTTATGTTGTTTATAATATTCCTGATCTTGCCGTAAAATGTTCAAAATATCATCAATATCACTATCATAATCCGCTTGGCAAGTATTATCAGTAAAATCAATGTATTGCAAACCACGCAACGATTCTGGAACCGCCGCTTCCTCAGTCGGAATAATCAACAGGGGAATAATGCGCTTATTATACTGAATGGCGTGTTTTAACTCCGCTTGACAATATTCTGAAACCACCGCATGGGGCGAAATAAAATAAAAGAAATTATCCGCATTTTCAATCCCAACTTCAATTTCCCGTTGATAATCAGCCCCTTTCTGAATATCCCGATCATGCGCCCAAGTAGTTTTGGCATGGCGCGACAACGATTGAATCACATTATCCCGAATGGTTTGGTCATAACGGTCATAACAAATAAAAATATCCGTCATTAAATTCTCAACATTTTTCCGCGATTCACAAATAAACTCGCAAACTAAAGTTGAGGGCTGACTAGGCGGTTGCTTGGGCGGTAAAAAATCGGTCAATAACCAGTCTTCGGCTGAAATACGCTCTTTACCAACTAATAAATGCACACTCGCTTTTTGATTTTTTTGCCAATGCAGTGCCTCCGCTAAAACTTCAGTGTGCTGATGCACATAATCAATTTGCCTATCCAGCACGGCGGTTATCCGTTCTATCACGCCCTCAATTGCATCAACAGTTTCACCAAATAAGGGCAATTTAACCGTTTTTAAATGCGCCAAGTCATCATGTTTCGTCCAATTATTTTCATAAACTTTCGCCCATTCAACTAAATTTTTGCAATCTTCATCGGATATTTTTTCTTGTCCTGCCAACCAATTCGATTTTCCTACTAAAATCCGAGAACGTTTTATAACATCTTTATTGGTCTGGATATTTTGCGGCGGTAAATGATAAAATTTATAAAAATCCACCAATATTTGTTGAATACTAGCTGATAGCGGTCGTTCTTCGGTTTTGGAAGGAGCTTTATGGTTGATAGGAATAACCCGTTTTCCCAACAGGCGAGCATATTCCAATTCAATTAAGCAATAAGGAGAACTCATACACCACGGTGCCATCACATAAGCAAAATTATGCGCCGATTCAATGCCGTGATTAATACGTTGGG
>JAGLFE010000117.1 GCA_023144675.1 Thiomargarita sp.
GTGATTTTGTTTTTTGTTTTTTTTTAACGAATCCAATTTATTTTATATATGTACAATCAAAAACAATTACCCATTTGGCGCGATACTAATCGTTTGCTATTAGAAATAGAACAAAGTGTACGGCATTTTCCCCGTTACCATAAATATACCTTGGGCAGTGAATTGCGTTTACAAACGATGAAAGTAGCACGCTTGATTAATCGTGCGATTAAAGACAAAGAACATACATTATATTATTTAGATAGGTTGGTATTGAGTTTAGACGATTTAAAAATTCAATTACAATTGGCAAAAGAATGCCAAGCCTTTCGCAATTTTGCAGAATTTCAACGCCTAGCTGAATTAGCTTACAACATAGGCAAACAGAGTGGTGGGTGGCGTAAGTATCTGCGTAAACGACAGTCTGAAACGGGACACAATGTGCCTCGTGCGTACTGAAGTCACTGTGCGCTGATGAGACCTATAGGTATATTACCGTTGTAAATGTAGTATTAGTTCTTTACACGGGGTTGATTTATCCTACCTATTGATGGATAATTTGACTTTAACATCATCAGCTTATGTTATCTGGTCTGGGTCGCCCTTGGCGGGTAATCCAAATAAAGCATGGAATGTAAATTTCAATAATGGTAACGACAACAACAACAATCGTAACAATAACAAACATGTCAGATTGGTGCGTGGCGGAATGTGACACTGAATCGGTATTTAATTTTCGTGATTTGTATCAGGCGTGGCTTGATTGTCGCAAAAATAAACGAATAACACGAGATGCCCAACGTTATGAAATTCAAGCGTTGGATAATTTATTTAATACCTTATTTCGTTTGCGTCAACATACTTATGTACCTACCACATCTATATGTTTTATCGCTAAAAAACCTAAAATGCGTGAAATTCATGCGGCTGCTTTTCAAGATCGCGTGGTGCATCATTGGTTAGTTCCGCGTTTAAGTCAATTATTTGAGCCAGTTTTTATTTATGACCTTTATTCTAATCGACTAGGCAAAGGTACACATAAGGCAGTTTTTCGTTTACAGTATTTTATGCGAAGTTTGCAAGCTAGTGGGCAATCAGCTTATTATTTGCAATTAGATATTCACAATTTTTTTAATAGCATCAATAAACCTATTTTATTTCATTTATTACAAAAACGTTTGGTTAAAGCCTATCGACAAGGAAAAATAAAACAAGTACAAGCAGAAACTTTACGTTGGTTAAGCCGAGTATTGTTAAAACATGATACGGTAGCTAATACCTATTATGTGGGTACATCTGCCGATTTTTCCCACATACCCCAACATAAGCGATTAGCCTGTGGTGCAAAGGATAATGGTTTACCCATCGGTAATTTAACCAGTCAATTTTTTGCTAATGTTTATCTCAATGAATTAGACCAATTTATTAAACATCAATTAAAATGCCGTTATTATTTACGTTATGTGGATGATTTTGTATTATTGCATCAAGATGTGTCTCAATTGAAAAATTGGTATCAACAGATTGAAAATTTTGTCGAACAACAATTACAATTAACATTAAAATCAGATTATTATTTACGTCCTATCAATGATGGAGCCAATTTTTTAGGTTATATTATTCGTCCACATTATTGCTTGGTACGTCGTCGGGTGGTCGGTAATTTGGTTGAAAAATTAACCGCATTTGAACAAATATTTTTTCGTAAAACCCCAAGTCATAAAAATATAGCGGTGTTACGCCTCTACCGTCAACCTAGAGAACAGTTATATGCTACATTAAACAGCTATTTGGGACATTTTCAACACGCCAGTTACCATAATTTGGTCAAGAAAATTTTTCACAAATATGCTTGGTTAAATTTATTATTTGATTGGCAAGCGGACCATAAAAATTTAATACCTTTATGGCAACCACCGATTGTAACCAGTTATCTTAGTCAAGTTAGTTATTTTCGTGCTATATTTCCTAATGCTTGTTTATATATTCAACGTGGACGAGAAGTTGATCGTTTTAATCGTTTTATAGTAAACAACAAGCATATAATTATGCGCCATCAAGTTGTAACCGTTCATATTCGAGAAGCTGGTTATTTAAAATGCGGTAAAAAACGCCGTTTAGTCACCTCATTAAGTTTTTATAGGAGTTAAGAATGTTTAATTATTTGCTATTTATTTTACTGAGTTTTATATGGGTGCAAGTGGCATTTGCACAAGATTGTTATGATAATATACGAAAAACTAGCCCAACCACCCGTTTTACTGTCAATGACGATGCTACAGTTTTAGATAAACAGAGCGATTTGATGTGGAAACGTTGTTTAGAAGGCATAAGCGGTCAAAATTGTCATCAAGGAGAAGCTATAGAACTTGATTGGGAACAAGCAAAACAGCAAGCAAAGGACAGTGATTTTGCAGGCTACCATGATTGGCGTTTACCCTCAATTAAAGAATTAGCTGGTATTGTTGAATTATCTTGTAGAGAGCCTGCGATTAATTTAGAAGTTTTCCCTAATATCCCCCCCAGTAGTGTTATCTGGTCTGGGTCGCCCTTGGCGGG
>JAGLFE010000118.1 GCA_023144675.1 Thiomargarita sp.
TTTATCGCACAATCTGGACTTTTACCTAAAGAATCAGCACCAACTCATCAGGCAGTTTATACTGCATCTAAACGAAATTACCAATTAAGAGATGGTGAAGATAAATTAGAAGTACAATTAAATTGGGAAAGTAAAACTGGTGTTAAAGTAAGTAAAATTTATACTTTTCAACGTGATGAATACGTGATTAAAGTTCGCTATTTAGTTGAAAATAAAACCGATCAAGCTTGGTATGGTCGTTTATATAGCCAATTTCAACGTACTCAAGCTGATTTAGGTGGTTCCAAATTTTTATATACCTATATGGGTGGCGCAATTTCAAGCCCTGATAAACGTTACGAAAAAATTCCATTTGACGATATTCAAGATAATAGTTTTATGGAAGAGAAGCGTCAAGCTTGGGAAAATGGTTGGATAGCAATGTTACAGCATTATTTTGTTGGTGCATGGATACCTGAACCAGATCAAACTTATAACTATTATACTAAAGTGTTATCTGAAGGCAATCGCTATATTTTGGGTTTATATGGACCGACTAAAATAGTAAAACCTTTTAGTCAGGGTGAATTTAGTATGCAATTATTTGTTGGTCCTAAATTTCAGGATAAATTAGCTGCTTTATCACCAGGATTAGATTTAACTGTTGATTACGGCTGGTTATGGTTTATTGCGCAACCATTATTTTGGTTATTAATTTTTATCCATGAATGGGTTCAAAACTGGGGATGGGCAATTATTCTTTTGACGGTTTTGATTAAAGTAGCTTTTTTCCAGTTATCGGCAACCAGTTATCGATCAATGGCGAATATGCGTCGGATGCAACCGCGTTTAGTGAAACTGAAAGAACGTTATGGTAGCGATAAAGCGCGTATGAATCAGGCGATGATGGATATGTATAAAAAGGAAAAAATCAATCCATTAGGTGGTTGTTTACCGATTTTAGTACAAATTCCAGTGTTTATTGCCTTATATTGGGTATTATTAGAAAGTGTTGAGTTACGTCAAGCGAGTTTTATATTTTGGCTGAATGATTTATCTACACCTGATCCCTATTTTATCTTGCCAATTATTATGGGAGCAACGATGATTGTACAGCATTTTTTAAACCCAACCCCAATTGATCCCATACAACAGAAAGTAATGATGGTTTTACCACTTGTATTTACGGTATTTTTTGCTTTTTTCCCATCAGGGCTAGTATTGTATTGGACGGTAAATAATGTATTATCAATTAGTCAACAATGGATAATTACTAAGCAAATTGATGCTGTAAATAAGTAGATAGTTAAGTGATATGGTGCATAGATTTTGGTTTATGCACCATTGATACATTTGATTTTCAGAATTACCAATTATTGTTATTCAGCTATGAAATAATTTTAAATTTTTGTAAACGATAACGTAATGCGCCAAAACCAATTCCTAATAATTCAGCGGCTTTAGTTTTATTACCTTTTGTTCTTTGCAATGCGTTCAATATAGTTTGCCGTTCTACATTATCAAGTAATGGATTAAGTGAATCTTTAGCTTGATAATTATTAACAAATAATGCTTCATCCTCTGGTAATTGCAAATGTTCTAATTGAATCTTATTTTCATCACATAACGTTGTAGCACGTTCAAGAATATTTTCTAATTCACGAATATTGCCTGGAAAACTGTACCTTTTTAACACTTGAAGTACTTCATCAGAAACAAAAAATTGATTCCTAGTGGTATTTGAATTTAAATCTTTAAGAATTTTAGCTACTAAATCGGGCAAATCTTCAATACGTTGACATAAAGGCGGAATAAAAAGTTCAATTACATTAATTCGGTAAAATAAATCTTGCCTAAATTTACCTTGCTTGACTAATTCATGTAAATCCCGATGAGTTGCACTTAATATACGAATATCAACTGTAGTTTCTTTGGATTCGCCAATTGAACGTATGCGTTTTTCCTGAATGGCTCTTAATAACTTTACTTGCATAGCTAACGGTAAATCAGCAATTTCATCAAGGAATAAAGTTCCTCCTTGCGCTACTTGAAAGAAACCTTGCCTATCATTATAAGCACCTGAAAAACTGCCCTTTTTATGTCCAAAAAATTCACTTTCCATTAATTCTGAAGGAATTGCACCACAATTGACGGGAATAAAAGGTTTATCTGCTCTAGTTCCAAGTCCATGAATCATGCGCGCAACTACTTCTTTACCAGTTCCAGATTCTCCTTTTATATAAATAGGAGCTTGGCTACGAGCTAATTTCTTTATTTGCTCACGCACTGATTTCATTACCTGAGATTGTCCAATTAATTTAGAAAATAATACCTTGTCATTTTCCTTAGTATGAGTTATTGCTGGAGGTTTATTTAAATTAGTTTTAGTGGCTTGACTAGATAAGGTTAATGCAGAATTTACCAAATTACGCAATTCATTTAAATCAACTGGTTTACTAATGAAATCAAATGCTCCAGCTTTTAAAGCGTGTACTGCTGATTCTACGTTGCCATGTGCCGTAATCATAGCAACTGGCGTATGTGGATAATGTTGTCCAATCATTGCGACTAAATCAATACCGTTATCATCGCCTAAACGCATATCAGTTAAGCATAAATCAAATGTTTTAGCCAGTAAATATTCTTTTGCTTCATTAAGTGTCGTAGCGGTATAACATTTGATTTTTAATTGTTCTAAAGTCATTACAAATAACTCAAGAATGTCTGGTTCATCATCAACAATTAAACAAAGTGGTTTTGACATTTCTATTTACCAACAATTTTTTTATTATAAATTATGAATTTAAAGTGATTTTTTTTAACAAAGCTGCTATTCACATATTTTAGAAGAAAAGTTAATCCGAAAACAACTTCCAACGTTAGAATTATCTAATAAATGTAAAGTAGCTTGATTTGCCTCACAAATCTCTCTAGCAAGATATAATCCTAGTCCAGTTCCTCTTGGTTCAGTAGTAAAAAAAGGCTCAAATACTTGGGATTTAACTTTTTCGCTCATACCTTGACCATAATCTCTAATATCAAGACAAGGACGGTGTGATTCGTTGCTAACTTCTGTCCTTAGCTCCAAAAATGGGGTATTTTTAGCATAACGTAAGCCATTTTCACATAAATTTCCAATTACTTGATATAATTGTCCAGGGTCAAAACAAACCATTAAAATAGGAGAACATATCTGTATAACAATATCAGAACTATTAAGATTATGCTGAATGATTAATTCATTAATATAATTCCTTAGCCAAAAATGTAAATCAAAACTTTGAGAATTTGCTTGTTCACGCCGACTTAATTGCAAAATACTTTCAATAATATTATTAACTCGTTTGGTGTGATTAGAAATAATTTGGGTTAGACGTGCATCTTGTTCAGAAATATAAGAAGATTCAGCCAATAGTTGACTTGCATGATTAATCGCACTTAGTGGATTACGAATTTCATGGGCAATACTTGCAGTTAAACGTCCTAAAGAAGCTAATTTAAGTTGTTGGGCTCGTTGAGAGGTTAAAGTAGCATCTTCTAATACTACTAAAACACTAGCCGTACCAGCCCTATTTAATTCAGTAATGGTGGCAATAACATCAACTTCGCCATTAGGTGGACGAAATATAGTTGACATGAAATTGTTGTTATTTTTTTGCCAGCTTGAAATTTGAGCAGCTAATTCTGGAATTATTAATATTGGCAATTGTTCATCTAGTTGGTCATTTAAACCTAATAAATATCTTGCAGCTTCATTAAATAGACTAATTTTACCATTAATATCAATTACAATAATTCCTGTTTGAATATGCTGTACAATTTGGGCATTTAATTGAGCCAAATATTGTAAATGAATACCACGTTGGTTAGCCAATGCTTCACTTATTCTAGCTTGCCGAGCTAAAGTATAAGCTAAAAATGCGGTTGCAAAAAAGCTAATACCAAGCATACCAGCATGGGTATAATTATTTTTAAAAATTTCATTGTACATATTAATGTATGAAACTTGGGTTAATATACTCAAACTGGCAACTGCTGCAAAGAAGAAGGCAGTACGTCCTTCAGTAAGTAAACTTCCCCCAGCAATGGTAACGACTAATAATATTCCTAAACCGCTATTTAGTCCTCCACTTGCGTGTATTAATACAGTAATGGTAAAAATATCTATTAAAACTTCAATTAGAATTTGGACACGAAAACTTAGCCAATTTTGCGCCATTATTAAGAAACATATAACCGCAAAACAAATATAAAACCAACTAGTCATTAAAAATAAATGCGCATCATATTGTTCTAAAAATATGAAAGAAAAATTTGGTACAAAAAAAGCTCCTGCAAAAAAAATAGCAACGGTGAGGCGATAAAAATTAAATAAGTAGAATGGTTTCCAACCAAAAGTTAAAAATTCTAAATTTTCTTGAATTGAAGATTGATAATTTGCCATTTTTTATTTATTTGCTGATTTATTTGCTGATTTATTGGCTAATAAATGTTTTTTACAACAAAAATATAAATCACCATCACAAAAAGCTTCTTCTTCAGGTAAATACAAATTGCAATGATGACAAGATACCATAATCTTAGACGGTAGTGCGGAATTGTTATCTTTTTGTTGTTTTTTTATTTTATGCCATCTTTGGTAAAATTGCCATAAAATCCAAACCATTAAAATAAGTAAAATAAAACGGATTATATTCATATTATATGCGAATAAGGATTAAAATAAATGCAATTAAATCAAT
>JAGLFE010000119.1 GCA_023144675.1 Thiomargarita sp.
TAGAAAAAATGGAACAAATAATAGATTATGAGGCAGGGCAACGTAAATAGTATTAATTGTCGTCAGCAACCAAACCCATTCCTAAATAAGCCTTAAATTTTATCAATAATCCCAATCGCAAAGACGATGAAGAATACATATTGCAACTGATTGGAAAAATGATAGCGGTTAGTTTGGAAACGGTGGGGATTGTGGATGGGGTTGATTAATAAATTATAATTTGGTAAAATACATAAATGATAGCGTCATATACCTTATGAGTTGATGTAAACTAATGAAATGTATCCAAGTTTCTTGATAAAAGTAATTAAAAATAATTCACCCGACATTAATTGCTATATTCGCAATCATGGTGAACTAGGCGTTATGCACACTAATTTAAACAACAAATGGCGTACTTATGAAATTATTAATTCGTAATCTTTCTCGTAGCACTACCAAAGAAGAGTTAAAAGTCCTCTTTAAAGAATATGGAACAGTACAATCTTGTGATTTGGTGCTAGATAAAATCACTGGTAATTCTAAAGGTTTTGCTTTTGTGGAAATGCCGAAATCAGGTGAAGCCAAAGTTGCTATAAAAAAATTGAATCGTAAGAATGTTGCTAACAATATAATTCGTGTTAAAAAAGCTGAAAATAAAAAGGCATAGCAAGCAACCATAGACTTAGGTGGTTAGCGTTATCCTACTGAGACACTTCTCCTTAAATCCAAATCAACATAGAACATTAGAAGGTATATCAATACGTGAAGAAACTAAAAAATGAAAAAAATTAGTAAAAAAGATAATTGCTGAAAGAATAAAATATGGAGAAGGAGTTGTTAAATTTGAGTTCATGGATTCCGTAGCTAAAAAAATTGAATATCTACCGCTTATTGGTACACGATAAGATAACGCAATCTTTTTATACCTCATAATCAGATTTCTCAGCTTACCATGAAGCATAAACTTGCCATTTAGGCATCAAAGCTAAAATGAAAAGCCAGAAATTGTGAAAATAGAAATGATTCATAAAAAAAGATGGAAAGTTTGTTAAAATTTCCAAAGTAACCATGTTAAAAGTAATTTTAACACAACTGTAGTTTAAATCAGGACATAATTATGACGAACAATGATGTTTTACGCCGTATCCGCTATATATTCGATTTTAACGATTCTAAAATGATTGCTATATTTGGTTTAGCTGATCATCAAGTAACTCGTGAGCAGATTAGCGATTGGTTAAAAAAAGATGATGACCCAGCGTGTCAGGAATGTAGCGACACCGAATTAGCGATTTTTTTAAATGGCTTAATCAATGACAAACGAGGTAAAAAAGAAGGAACACAACCCAAATCAGAAAAAAGTTTAACTAACAATATTATCTTCATGAAATTAAAAATCGCATTAAACCTGAAAGCTGAAGATGTATTGGAAATTATGGGTCTAGCTGATTTGCATATAAGTAAACACGAATTAAGTGCATTTTTTCGTAGACCAAATCATAAACATTACCGTGAATGTCAAAATCAGATATTACGTAATTTTCTAAAAGGTATGCAGCATAAATATCGACCTAACCTTTAACTGAAAGAAAAAATCAAAACATGATTCTACGTGAAACTCTCAACTTCATCCAGCTATTATAATTCAATCAGCCCACCAGAAAATGGTGAGCAACGGTAGAATAGTTACAGACCCAAGTGTGTCCTGAAGAAAATCTTCAGGCGATATAGCATTTACCGATTTGATAAGTTACAGCCATACAAAATAAGTAATTGATATTTTTTTGAATTTAATTAAGAATTGCTATAATATGTTTTGTATATGCTTGTTACCAAACTGGAATCTAAAAATAATAAAAAAATATATTAGGAAAATATGATAATTGTATTTTTACTAAAAACTTGCCATTTGAAAAACCAATATTAGTTTCATATATCCAAAAATTTTCCTTATTGAATACCTTAAATTTTTTTGGGTATGGAATACATCTGCCAATTAAGAGTTAAAAATCTAAGATATTGTATTTATTTTAACCCTTCATTGCATTTACACTTTTTTTATAATTATTTTACCAATCAGCCAATTTATGATAATATTATTATCAAGATATTATGAATTTACGATATAAAAATAAACTTATTCTGATACTTTTTAGTTATGTGCTAACAGCTTGTAACTCTGAAATTGATTTAAGTGAATATGATTTATCGCAAGGCAAAAAAGTATATGAAAATCTTTGTCTTGCCTGCCACATGGTTGGTATGTCAGGCATAGCTCCTAAAATATCAAATACCTCACAATGGGAATATAGAATTAAACAGGGCATGAATGTTTTAATTGAACATAGCATTAATGGTTTTAAAGAAATGCCAGCCAAAGGTGGAAATCCAGATTTATCTGACCAAGAAATTAAAAATGCGGTGGCTTTTATGGTGTCTGAATCTTTATAATATATAATAATAATATATATTTATAAAACAAAATTTATTAAATTTATTAAATTTTTTCTAAAATTGGAGCATTTATGTTACGTTATTTACTTCCTCTTATTATCTTTGGTGTATTATCAATTTTTCTATATATTGGACTTGGACTCAATCCACGAGATATTGGCTCAACTCGTATTGATAAACCTGCTCCTGATTTTGAATTAAGCCAATTAAATAATGCTGATAAAACCTTAACCAATAAAGCACTTATCGGCAAAGTTTCATTGTTAAATGTGTGGTCTTCTTGGTGTGCAACTTGTCGTTATGAACACCGTTTACTTATGTATATTGCTCAACAAGGCTATCCAATTTACGGTTTGGTTTATAAAGATACACGAGCAGCGGCTAGTCAAGTGTTAAAGCAGGTCGGTAATCCTTATGTGGTTAATGCCTTCGATCAAGATGGTAAAGTCGGTATGGAATGGGGAGTAACTGGCACACCCGAAACATTTATTATTGATAAACAAGGAATTGTGCGTTATAAATGTACTGGGCAACTTACTACTGAACGTTGGAAACAGGAAATGAAGCCCTTAATAGAAAAACTTCGTAAACAGCAAACGGTTTCGGGTCTCATCTAGTGGAAGTAGCTGATTTATTAACACAGGGTTTAGATTCATTAGCCCTCAATATTTCTCCCCCCACTCAGGCGCAACTATTAGAATACCTTAATTTATTAAAACAGTGGAATCAAGTTTACAATTTAACTGGAGTTAGAGAAATTACAGCAATGGTTCCCAAGCATATTTTAGATAGTTTAGCTATTTTACCTTATGTATGTGGCAATTCTATTTTAGATGTGGGAACTGGTGCAGGATTGCCCGGGTTATTATTTGCGATAACTCGCCCTAATTGGCAATGTTTTCTATTAGATAGCAATGCCAAAAAAATACGATTTATTCGACAAGCAGTTATTGAGTTAAAGCTAAAAAATGTAATAATTATTCATTCCCGTCTTGAAAAGTTCAAATCCGATCAAACTTTTGATACCATCATAGCAAGGGCTTATACTAATTTACCCACATTTTATCAACAAACAATTCGTTTTAGTCATAAAAATAGTTGTTTATTAGCAATGAAAGGTTTATATCCAACCGAAGAATTGGCAGCAATGAAAAATTACGCAATCGAAATAAACTGTTTTCCATTGAAAATTCCTCAATTAATCGCACAAAGGCATTTAGTTCGGATTAATCTTAATTCCGATACACCAATTACCATTTAATTAGTAATTACCCACCAAAAAATTCTATAAATTAATCATCAAATATTCTGTCCTCAAAATGAAGCAATTAATGTTATTAACACTATTATTACCCTCTATATCTTGGAGCAATGGCGATAATTCCCAGTTATTACAACAATGCAATCAATATTTCCATAATTTCCATCTTACTATGGGAATAAATGGTCAAACTGCATTTGAATGTTATAAACGTGTCCTAAAAAAATCACCTAATAATATTCATGCTCTATTTGGTTTAGAAAAAATTGAAATATATTATTTTGCTCGAATAAAAGCCGCCTCAGATAAGGGATTGCAAGCAGAAGCCCGTTTATATACAACACGCTTACGTAAAATTAATCCTAATTCAACTTATCTTGCAGTTTTTTCCAATAAAAATAACAATCAACAAACTCAATCAAATTACTATAATTTAATAAAAAAAGCGGCTAATCTCCATAAAGTACCAGTTGCCCTGATTCAATCTGTTATTGAAGTAGAAAGTAGTTATGATTCTAATGCTGTTTCAAGTGTTGGTGCGATTGGCTTAATGCAACTGATGCCGAAAACTGCTACTTGGATGGGAATAAAAGATTCCTATGACCCTGCCGATAATATCAATGGTGGTACTAAATATTTACGCTATTTATTGGATATGCACAACCAAAATATACGATTGGCTTTAGCTTCTTATAATGTTGGACCAACCGCAATTAAGAAAAAATATAATAATACCGTTCCAAATTTTGCTAAAGGTTATGTAAACAAAATTATAAATTTATATAATGAAAGAACCCGTAATTTTCCTGCTTCTGCCCGTTATAATGTTGAACCAATTTCTCAAGATAAAAATAATAGTATTTCTAAAAATCAAATCAAACCAATTGATAACCTTTTTAAAGCATGGAAAAACCTAGATTTAGAACTTTATATGCAACAATGGTCAAAAAATGCCACCCAAACTTTTGGTAATAATCAGCGTTTCTATAGCGATATTAGAAGAAAAAGGGCGCAAGATTTTAAAAAATACGCAACAATTACTGCCAGTTATACAGTAAAAAAAGTTTCTATAATTGGAACTGAAACAACGGTTATTATTAAATATAATATGTCTTTTACATACAAAAATGGTCAAAAATATAATGAACAAGCCACTGAAAAATATATTCTTATTTACAGTTCAAAGGCAAAACGATGGCTGATTAAAGAAAATAGCGATTATTTTAAGTAATCTTATTTAATATAAATAACTGTCCAACTCCTATAGGAAACATTTAATGAACAAATATTTAATTTTATTATTCTGCTTTTTTGTTACTTACAATCAGGTTAATGCTCAACCAGAAAATTCTAGTTCTGAATTAGAGCAAATTTTATCAACTAATTCAGCATTCAATAAAAATTCAGCATTTTCTAAATTTGAAACCCAAAACAATCAAGTTTTACCGCCTGATGAAGCATTTATATTATCTGTTAAAGCTAAAGATGCCAAAACATTAGTAGCTCACTGGAAAATTGCCAAAGGTTATTACTTATATCGCAATCGATTTATATTTGGCTTAAAAGGAGAAGGTACTTTAGGAGCTTCTTTTCCAAGAGGTGAAATGGTTGAAGATGTTAAGTATGGTCGAATTGAGATTTATGAAGATGAAATTGAAATTGAAATTCTCGTTCTTGGTGATAAAGAGCAAGATGTTTTAGATTTAAAAGTCAGTTATCAAGGTTGCGCCAAAGATAGAATGTGTTATCCGCCCATTGAAAAGACTGTATTCGTATTATTGCCTTTAACACAACAAACACCTAAAACACAGGAAAAACCAAAATTCTTACCAGTTGAGCAAGCATTCGTCCTTTCTACTGAATTAGCTAAATTAAAACCAGCTATTATTGTTAAATGGAAAATTGCCGATGGCTATTATTTATATCGTGATAAATTTGCTTTCACCTTAGAAGATGGAACGCAACTAAAATCATTGCAATTACCGCCAAGCATTTTGAAACAAGACCCATTATTTGGCGATGTACAAATTTATCAACAAGCTTTATTAGAAATTGAACTACCTTTACCAGCCAACTTGCAAACTGATAATATAAATTTAAAAGTACTTTATCAAGGCTGTGCTTTTTCTGGTTATTGTTACCCACCAACTGAAAAAGTGGTTAAAATAACTAGGAACAACAATTTATCTGAACAGGATTATCTAGCGAACTTATTAGCCAATGCCAATATATTTTATACGTTAATCGTATTTTTTGGTTTGGGATTATTACTTTCCTTAACGCCCTGTATTTTTCCCATGATACCGATTTTATCTGGCATTATTATTGGGCAAGGTAAAAGTTTAACCACTTATAAAGCCTTTATCATGTCGTTAATTTATGTCTTGGCAATGGCATTTACCTATGCAATATTAGGTGTTTTAACTGGATTACTGGGTGAAAACTTGCAGGTGGCATTTCAAAATAGTTGGGTTTTAATCACTTTTGCTTTGATATTTGTATTACTTGCCTTATCTATGTTTGGTTTTTATGAATTGCAATTACCGAGTAGTTGGCAAACAAAATTAACCAGTTTTAGTCACCGCCAGCAAGGTGGAACTTTAATTGGCGTTGCCATCATGGGTATTTTATCAGCTTTGATTGTGGGTCCATGCGTAGCGGCTCCGTTAGTGGGAGCGTTGATGTATATTAGCCAAACTGGCGATGCAATATTAGGAGGATTGGCTTTATTTACTATGAGTTTAGGTATGGGAGTGCCATTGATTATTGTTGGCATTTCCGCTGGACATTGGTTGCCCAAAGCTGGAAAATGGATGGAAGCGGTTAAAGCAGTTTTTGGCGTAATGCTGTTAGCAATAGCTATTTGGTTACTAGCTAGAATATTGCCAGGACAAATTATTATGTTATTATGGGCAAGTTTACTAATTACTGCCGCTATTTATATGGGCGCATTAGAGCCAGTAACTTTGGGCTGGTCAAAATTATGGAAGGCTTGGGGATTAATTTTATTAATTTATGGAATTATCTTAATTATTGCAGCTAGCAGTGGACAAACTAATCCATTAAAACCCTTAGCTTTTTTAACCGTTCAAAACTCGCTTAATCAATCAAAAACAGATAAATCATCACCATTTAAGTTTATTAAAGGCGTGGCAGAACTGGAACAAGGGTTAAATTCAGCCAAAAATAAACTGGTAATGCTGGATTTTTATGCGGATTGGTGTGTTTCATGTAAAGAAATGGATTATTTTACTTTCAGCGATTCTGAAGTGCAAAAGATATTAGCTAATTTTGTGTTGTTGAAAACCGATGTTACGCCTAATGATGCTCAAGATAAAGCATTATATAAACGTTTTGGTATTTTTGGTCCACCTGCTATCTTATTTTTTGATAAGCAAGGACAAGAGCAAAAATCTAATCGTATAGTAGGATTTATGTCTGCTGAACAGTTTGTTTTACATTTAACAAAAGTCATTCAATCTAGTATAAAATGATTGAATATCATAGCGAGTAATAAGTTCTAATCGTTAAATTTTTGGTAGTCCTGAACAAAGTAGTGTTGTACAAAAAAATTCTTTAGGTATTAGATACTTAACAAGTTTATCATTATTTTGTGCAGGACTACCAAAGTTTTCAGTTCTATCCTTGATAAAACCTTTGAAACTGGACGTAAATACGCTTATGGTTTTAAACAAAATATGAAAATTAAATTTGATGATTTTTTGCCTAAATGGAATTATGTTGCTGTTCCTACAGAACTAAAAGCTTAGGATATTATAAAATCCTCATTCCTTAATAGGTGCTAGTCAAGTTGAAACAAATTATTAGAGCAGATTAATATGATTGAATTCCATATTTAAGCAATAATTTGGGAAGTATATCATCAATATTTTGTACTTCTTTGTCTTCAAGCTCTATTAAATTGAACCCATATTTTTTATACAATTCCTGTTTTACCTTTTTTCTAGCTAGATATTTTGGCTCATTTTCATAACCCCAATATTCAATATAAACCTTGCCTGTTGGAATATAAAAGTCACTATATACATCTTCCTCTATCGGTAATTTTCTCTCATAGGCATGAACAATCTCCACCATATAAAGCCAATTGTCTAT
The DNA here is from genome assembly GCA_023144675.1 of Thiomargarita sp. Taxonomy (GTDB): domain Bacteria; phylum Pseudomonadota; class Gammaproteobacteria; order Beggiatoales; family Beggiatoaceae; genus JAGLFE01. The sequence continues at coordinate 7,814 of JAGLFE010000119.1, forward strand.
TAACATTTCTGCTTTTGAACGTACAAAATGTCCATCTGTTGCTCTATGCTTTGCTTCAAATTTTTCTCTGAATCCAACCTGTTCCTTTGGTGTCTCAGGTTTTAATTTTTTATCTGGTTCTACACCTTTAATATGACTAATTGTTTCAATTAAAACCTTTGATTCAAGAATAGCTTGTGGCCATTTTGCAAAAGGAACACCTGATTGGTAATTTTTTCTTTGTACACCATTTTGTTGTTTTTGACCCTGTTCAGTAAGTAACCAACCCTTAAAACCTTTTTTGACCCAACCAAGCTCAGAAAGTATATAGTTTACTTTATTTGCTGTAAGTTCAAAATGTTTGCCAATAATAGTTGAGTTAACAAATTTTGAATCATCTTCCTCAGTATTTGATGTTTCTAAATCGTCAAAAGTAAAGGTTTCAGGCCAAACAATATATTTTCCATATTTAGATGATTCCTTGTATTCACCGCCTTTACTCTGACCTTCATCAGTCAAAGCCCATGAATTGTCCTTTTTAATTATTAATTTCAATTCTCTTAGCTTTAAAAATAACTCCTTAGTAGGAATTTCTAAAATATTTGATAAGGCTGTTGTTGATATTTGTTTCATAATTTAATATATAGGTTATAGAGCAAGACAAAATTATATTTTATATCTGCTCCCAGGTTATCAATGTTATTTTGATTTATTTTCAATGATTAGAATTCAAAATTTGGTAGTCCTGAAATAGGTAGT
>JAGLFE010000012.1 GCA_023144675.1 Thiomargarita sp.
AGGCGAGGGACTTCATTTTCATTCCCCGGAGCATTTATTAAACACTTCCCTCCTAGCAGAGGGGATTGAGGGGGGTAGTTTATTACCTAATTATAGAATTCGAGGGTAGTGAGCAATTACGATTTAAGTTACGTTGCACTAGGTCTTTTCGTAAATTTATTTGCGTAATATGAGTTAATAATATTTTTATAATCTTCATGAATTTCAATTAAAGAGGTTATTATGGTACTTTCTAATCAAGGGCGTGTACTTAAATTACGTCAAACAATGCCTGATGATGCGCCTATTTTACTTAATGCGTATCAAGATGAATCTTTTATTAGATTATATCGTTCCAATAATGCACAACGAACTGAAGAAGATTGGCGCAAAATTCTAACCGAACGTCAACAACATGAACCTGATAAAATTGGACATATTGAATTTATGATAGAACATAAAAAACATGGTCCAATTGGAGTTGCTTTATTGAGCGATTATACTCCAGTTCATAAACGTGCCGAATATTTAATTGGTTTATTTGATGAAAATCGTCGATCTCTAGGTTATGGTGCTGAAGCCACTTTATTAATACTTGATTTAGCCTTCAATTATTACAAACTTCATAGAATATATACTTATGTTTATGAATATAATGAATGGTCGGAAAAAAGTACCATAAAATTTGGTTTTAAGCAAGAAGGTTTATTGGAAGATCATCATTATTTAATAAAAGAAAAAAAATTTGCCAGCTTATATATTAATGGCATGACTGAAATGCGTTTTCGTAACCAGGAAAAAATTCGGCGTTATTCTTTACGTTTATTAGGACGAGATATTACGCAAGAAATACCTATAATTAAGCTTTCCAAAGAAAATGAAATGCCAATTGAACACCAAGAAAAATTTTTAGCAGCGTGGCGAGACAAAAATAATAGCAGTGAATAAAGGTATTTTTAACCATGCCTTACCGCATTTTAAGGGCAAATAACGACCAGCAAAAAGTTGAAGGCGTTTTAGTTTTCTCAAAGACTTGTTGTTCATGGCTTCAATACTGTTTCTCGAATCTAAAAGCTCAACTCATCGACAAGGTTAAGAAATGTGCGGAGTGTCGGTTGAATGATAAAAGTTGTATGAAGCGAGAGTTTCATGTATAGTTTTGTGGGAGTCTCAAGGAAAAGTTCCTTGGAGCTACTCGACCATTTTAAACTACGAACTTAATTGCCCTGTTTTTTTAACTTAAAAAAAGTTGATAAGCTGGATTGTTAATTTCATTCCAATAATAATAACCTAAATCGTCCAAAAAAATCTGAAATTCATCCAACTGTGGTTCAGGTACTTGAATACCTACCAATACTCGTCCATAAGCTGAACCATGATTACGATAATGGAACAAGCTAATATTCCAACGCGGTCCTATTTTAGTTAAAAAACGTAATAATGCTCCTGGTCGTTCTGGGAATTCAAAACGATATAAACGTTCCTCCGTATTAAATTGCGCACTATGTCCACCAACAATATGACGAATATGCGTTTTTGCCATTTCATTATTAGTTAAATCAATAACTGAATAGGCTTTAGTTTTTAATTTTTCAATTAATTGATCTTTTTCATCGAAGCCTTTACTTAAACGTAAACCTATAAAAATATAAGCTTGTTTCTTATCCGCATAACGATAATTAAATTCCGTAATAATATGTTGACCAATTGCGTGACAAAATTGTCGGAAACTTCCTGGTTGTTCTGGGAGACCTACCGCTATTAAAGCTTCGCGTTGTTCACCAATTTCTGTGCGTTCTGCAATATAACCCAAGCGTTCAAAATTCATATTAGCCCCACTACTAATGGTTACTAAATGTCTATCTTGACATGAATTACGGGCTATATATTGTTTCAAACCAGCTAAACTTAATGCGCCAGCAGGTTCCATAATAGTTCGAGTTTCATCAAAAATATCCTTAATAGCTGCACAAATTTCATCAGTGTTTACAAGCACAACATCATCAACATAATCACGAGCAATTTCAAACGGTAATTTACCAATCTGTTTAACTGCTACGCCATCGGCAAAAATACCTACTTGGTTTAAAATTACCCGTTTTTTAGCATCAAGAGCTGCTTTCAAACAAGCTGCATCGTCAGGCTCAACACCAATTATTTTAATATCTGGACGTAAATATTTAACATAAACAGCAATACCTGCAATCAGTCCGCCTCCGCCAACTGGAACAAAAATGGCATCTAAATTACCAGTATGTTGTTGTAAAATTTCCATGCCAATCGTGCCTTGTCCAGCAATAACTTCGGCATCATCGTAAGGATGAACATAGGTTAATTCTTGTTGTTCCATAAGTTGTTGCGCATATTGACTTGCCTCATCATAAGTATTGCCATGTAAAACTACTTTTGCTCCAAAATTTTTTACTGCATTGATTTTAATTTCAGGAGTTGTTTTTGGCATCACAATAGTTGCAGAAATACCCAACTTTGCAGTTGATAAAGCAACTCCTTGGGCATGATTACCAGCCGATGCTGTAATAATTCCTTTTTCTGCTACGGCTTTAGGTAAATTGGCAATTTTATTATATGCGCCTCGTAATTTAAAAGAAAATACCGATTGCCTATCTTCGCGCTTGATCCAAATATGGTTATGGAAACGTTTAGAAAGTTGTTTTGCATAATCTAATCTAGTTTTATCAGCAACATCATAAACACGTGCTTGTAGTATTTTTTTGATATAATTGATACTCAAATTAATTCCTTTTTTAGTCAAAGTTATACTAAGATACTCACTCCCCAAATTTAATAGGCTAATCCTGAATAAAGCACGTAGGTTAGAGAGTGAATTTGCGAATTTCAATATCCAAGATATTCATTTAGGTATTATTATACTAAATTTAAATTAGGAAAATAAAATAATAATTTATATTTCAATTCAAGTAAATTGTTGGAGTTCACAAACTAATTTCAAGCTACCAGCTATTTTTGCTATATTGTTAATATATTTTTTTCAAAGTGGAGAGTATTTTATTCATAATATTATAATCTAGTGTATAACTTCGGATTTTAAAATTATTCAGGACTACCAAAATTATATAATAAGGAAACTACCATTTTAATGCAGGATTTGATTAAGCAACGTTTTTACAAAATTATACCCAAAGTTGATTTTTGTTCTTTACGTTATGTTGCCGAGCATTCTGAAAAATTAGTAATACGTCAGAATGTTATGGAACCACCAGTAACTAAAAAAGATATTGGTGTGATGATTACTGTTTTCGACCAAGGAGGTGCGGGTTACGCTGCAACTAGTGATTTAACCGAATCTGGTTTACGGCGGGCGGTTAAACAGGCTCAATCTTGGGCAATTTGTAGTCGTAAACAAAGTATTGTGGATTTTTCTAAAATAGCTATGCCACAAATACAAGGGCATTATCAATCCCAAGTTGAAAAACCTTGGCAAACAGTTCCTATTACTGATAAAATTGAATTATTACAAAATGAATCTAAGCAATGCAAAATTAACGATAAAATTGCGGCTTGGCAAGCTTCATTATGGTCAGTGCAAACCGAGCAATTATATTTAACCAGCGATGGGGGAGAAATTAGCCAACAACATGAATATTTAATGCCAGAAATTAGAGTTACGGCTAATCAAGGTATTGAAACCCAATATCGTACTTTAGGAGAATTTACCACTGGTCGTCAAGGCGGTTTGGAAGTTTTGGAGCAAATTAAATTTATTGGTAAAGGCAAACAATTAGCAGAAGAAGCGTTGCAATTGTTAGCAGCTCCCAATTGTCCAGCAAAAAAATTGGATTTACTATTAGCTCCTGACCAAATGATGTTGCAAATTCACGAATCTATCGGGCATCCACTGGAATTGGATCGAATTATTGGCGATGAACGCAATTACGCTGGAACCAGTTTTGTTACTTTAGATATGTTCGGTAATTATCAATATGGTTCTCCTTGGTTAAATGTTTCTTTCGATCCTAGTATGACTGAACAATTAGCTAGTTATGGCTTTGATGATGAAGGTTTACCAGCGAAAAAGGTATTTGTGATTCGGGAAGGTATTTTAGAAACTCCGCTGGGAGGACATATTTCCCAAACTCGAGCTGGTTTATCAGGTGTTGCTAATTCTCGGGCAAATAATTGGAATCGTCCGCCGATAGATAGAATGGCGAATTTAAACGTGGAAGCTGGACAAAGTTCATTACAGGAAATGATTAGTTCCATTGAAGCGGGAATTTTAATGCAAACTAATATATCATGGTCGATTGACGATTCACGTAACAAGTTTCAATTTGGTTGTGAAAGAGGACAATTGATTGAAAACGGTGAATTGACTACTGTGGTTAAAAATCCTAATTATCGTGGTATTTCAGCGACTTTTTGGCGCAATTTAAGCAAAGTTGGTAATAAGGATACATTTCAAATCATGGGTGTACCTTATTGTGGCAAAGGAGAACCTAATCAAGTAATTCGAGTTGGTCATGCTTCACCAGCTTGTGTATTTAGCAATATTGACGTATTTGGAGGGGCGGTATAATGCAAGATTATTTTTATAATTTAGCCGATTTCATCAATAGCAAATTGCAATCAGAAGAAGTTTATCTGTGCGAATTAATTGGGGAACAATCCGATTTTGTGCGCTTTAATCAAGGCTCAATTCGACAAGCGGGAAAAGTAGAACAATATTATCTCAAAATAGAACTAATTAAAGGACAATATCATGCCACTGGTGAATTAACTTTAGGTTTAGCAACTGAAATTGATCAACAGCGAATTACTGCATTATTAACCGAGTTGCGAGAAAAACGGTCGCATTTACCCGCTGATCCTTATTTATTGTATGCCACGGAAAAACAATCCACAGAATCAATTGGGAAAAATCAATTGCCCGATGCGGAAGAAATGATAACCGATATATTGCCTACGATTAAAAATCATGATTTCGTTGGAATTTATGCTGCGGGCGGAATGTTTACGGGTTTTGCAAATTCTTTCGGACAACGCAACTGGCATAGCAGTTACCCATTTAATATAGATTGGAGTATTTATCATAATACCGATAAAGCAGTAAAATCAGCTTATGCAGGTTTTGATTGGAAAGCGACTACTTTTCAGGATAAAATAACCCAATCGGTAGCTCAATTGGAAATTTTAAAACGTAAACCGCATACAATCAAGCCAGGAAAATACAAAGTTTACTTGTCGCCAAGTGCAGTGCATGAAATTTTGTTATTATTAAGTTGGAATGGTTTTGGTTTAAAAGCGCAACGTACTAAGGATAGTTCTTTATTGCGGATGCTTACTGAACCAAGACAAAATTTAAGTACAAAAATTACGTTGCTAGAAAATACTACTGAGGGCATTGCTCCCGCATTTCAATCGCAGGGATTTATCAAGCCGCCACAAGTTACATTTATTTCAGCAGGTCGTTATGATTCTGCTTTAGTATCGCCACGTTCTGCTAAGGAATATCAGGTAAATACCAATGGTGGCAATGAAGAAGAAATTCCCTTGTCGTTTGACTTATTGGCTGGACAATTAGCGGTAAAAGAGGTGTTAAAAACTTTAGATACTGGCGTTTATGTCAATAATTTGTGGTATTTAAACTATTCAGATCGGGTGGCTTGCCGAATGACTGGAATGACACGGTTTGCCACTTTTTGGGTGGAAAATGGTGAAATTGTAGCTCCATTAAATGTGATGCGTTTTGATGAAACTTTGTATCAGCTTTTGGGAGATAAATTGGTGGATTTAACTACCGAACGTGAATTTATCATGGACACAGATAGTTATGAAAGACGCTCTAATCGCTGTGCAAATTTGCCAGGTGCATTAGTGGAAGATTTTACTTTTACTTTGTAATATAATTATTAATTCCCAATATCCTCGTCAGAAACGAGAAGCACAATCTTAAAGTAGGTGGCTTCACGAAACTGCTAAATTGAAATATTAAGGCTAAAATTAAAATAGTTATACCCACATATTTCTGGCATTTGGATCTGTTGACCTGTCCAAATGTTTAGTAAAAGTAACATGAAGCGCAATACCACCTTTTTTCTTAATTCCAGGAGCTTTCATGGTACGAACAAATTCTTTCATATCTTTTATTAACTCATTCTTTGGTTTAACATCCAATAAATTACTATGTTGCAAGCTTGATAATTCAACCTGAATAGCAATATCCGCAAATTGAAATAATACTAATCCTTCAGGATAATTAACATATTTAACTTCAGATGTGATAGGAGAACTAGGCATTCTATTTAGCTCTTCAGAATAAATAGGATGTAATTGCAACCAAACGGCTAAACTTGATAAATTATGTTTTTCATCAAAAATTTTTTCGGCATAAAATAATACATAACATTCGATAAAACTACTATATAATCCATCAGAAAACTCATATTTAACCTTATTTAAAAAACAAAATGGATGAGCGTGCGAAGTAATTACATCTAACATTATTCCAAATCGAATAATTTTTCCAAGATTAACTGCCTCAAAAAAATTTGCTATTTCCTGATTTAATTTTTCTTCTTGAAGATGCAAATCGTTATTAACCATTTTTTGCGCATATTTTAAAGCGAAAGCTGGTAATTCTCGTGAAGATGATTGTCCAAATAATAACAATTTTTCTATTGTAGATGACATCTGTTTTTTTACATTGGGCGGTAAAGAGGTACTTAATTTTTGAATAGTATTTTCTAGGAGATTAGAATCTTTGGCTATTTTTGTTATAGAAGTTTTTGATAATGTGTTAGAACTAAAAATAATTCTTAACAAATCCAAATATTTATCATCAATTACTGGCTGAGTTGTATATGTTTGTATGGCTTTGTGAGTAGTAGCTAATCTTACCGACTTATTAAAAGCATCTTGATGCAATGAAAGAATGACAGATTTAGGCAATACTCTTCTTAAAGTAACTTTTTGTACTTTTGTATTTGATAATGAAGTTTCTATTTCTTCTTGAGATAATGGAATAGAATTTGATAACATAATTTTACCTTTAAAATATGATTTTATAAATCAAATTATAACTTATTCACAATAAATTTTAAAAAAAATATAAATTTTCAAAAAATACTGGAAAAAGTAATAAAATATCTACTTATTATAAATAATATAATTTACTAAAAATGAGCATTGAACTCAAAATTCAATTAAAACGTCCTAATTTTTTCCTTGATATCCAAACGACAATTCCAGAATTTGGCATAACTGCTTTATTTGGTCAGTCTGGCAGTGGTAAAACAACTATATTGCGTTGCATTGCTGGGCTAGAAATATCTAAAGGCTACTTACGTGTAGGTAAAACTATTTGGCAAGATGATGTCAAACGTATTTTTATTCCAAGCTATAAACGTTC
>JAGLFE010000120.1 GCA_023144675.1 Thiomargarita sp.
TGCTGGAAACCAAAAAATTATCATTAAAAGTTATTGTTAGATTGGGTTATGCGCATGAACTATCTACTATTCCAGATCATAAACACTTAAATCGTATAGTATCACTTCCAACTGATGAATCGTTAATGCAAGCTTGGTTAGCATTCGCCGCTAACATCTATACAACAGTTGCGAAATATGACAACTTTTTATTTGGTTTTATCTCTTGGGAGGACTTTTTTTGGCTTGAGCTTATGCACTTACCTATTGATTTAGAACTAAGTAATCAAATTGCTAAAAATATTGGTTTCGCTAACTACATTAGCAATGTTAAATCAACAAATTTTAAATCAGTAATAGCTGATAATGGAAAAGTATTGATTCCCAAAGTAGCTTCGACTGGCGCACCTTTATTTATTAAATATTGGGATCAATGGTTATTAAAATTATTAAAAACATCTCAAACTCATTTTCCTTGCCTAACGATGGAAGTTAGAGTGGATTGTGAACCAGGACCACCAAATCAGACATATATTTGCCATGAAGATACTTTTGATTTAGGTGGAATTAAAGCACCAACGGTAATCTACTATTCACCTGCATGGGGTGCTAATAATATTGGAGATCATGTCAGTTCCGACGAAGCCATAGCACGATTTAGTTATTTAATTGATTATGTACAAAAATTTACCGATAATCCTATTTTTGTTGATCAATTCAATTATATTGATAATACGCCTGGATTTGGGCTTAATACCCAAATTAAACCGACAGAAATAACTGAATTTTTAACCAAATCTATTGATGTAATTCGGAAACAAACGATTGGATATGGTTTATGGACATTATGGGATGTGCCTGCTAACATTTTACCAAATAGCCAGTTTAAATTTGGTAAAACTGGTTGGAATTTTAAAAATGCTTCGTTAATTGAATTGCCTAATTCTTCAAATATGTGGGTATATTTACGTAAAGATGGTTATATTGAACGTGATTCTATTTTGAATGCAAATTCTACTGGTATATTAATGAGTAAAAAAGAAGCTTATCGCATTGAGTTATTGGCTTATTCTTTTGATAAACAAATTCCAAAATTAGGTATTACTGTAGCGGATAACGAACAAATTATTGCATCTCCTACTTTTCAACAAGAAAAATTGTGGCAATTTGAAATTACCGACTTGCCAATTTCAACTGGATACGAAAGTTTAAGCATTCAAAATATGGGAAACGAACTATTGTTGAAAGATATTGTTTTATACAATGTTGTTCAATCTAGCGGCGTGATGGATGTGCAAAAAAAACCTAGTTTTTATTATGAAGAAATTTTACGATTAAATCAGCAATTAACAACAAAGAATCCTTATTATTTAGATAAAACAACCTATTCAAATACCTTGGTTACTGGATTATATAATGATTTTTGGGCTTCTAAATTGTT
>JAGLFE010000121.1 GCA_023144675.1 Thiomargarita sp.
TATAAGGCTTATGAAAATTCAATACAGATAGATATAAAATCTAAAGTCTTATATTTTCTTGGTTTCTATTTTATTTGCGTAACTTCAGATAATAATAAATTACTATTAATTAACTTTTAGGATATAAATTTATGAGATATAAATATTTTTTTGTTTTAGCTATTTTTTTGAGTAATTTGTTTGCTGTTATGGTGCAAGCAGGGGAAGGAGCTTTGTCGCTGACGACCGAGCCGCGAGAGGCTAATATTTATGTGGATGGAAAAATGAAGGCAAGTGCAACGCCTATTGTATTAAAACTGTCTGCGGGTTGGCATAATATTGAAGCGAAACAGGGCGATAAATCGGTAACTGCTAGAGTGTTTATTGGTGATGATGCTTTGGTTGTTAAGAAATTGGTGTTGGGTGGTGCGCCGGTGATTGCAACTGAAAATATTGAGGATATGTTGTTTCCTGAGCAGGATGTGTTTGAAACCTATTCGGAATTTCAAGCACGCCGTAAAAAGTTGTTGCAAGATTTTAATTATGGAGCAGAGCAACAAGACCCACGTTTTCGAGCTGGAACGGCAACTTTAGACCGGTCGGGTTATGATATTAAGAGCGGTAAATTTCCTATTCGGATTAAATGGCAAGATTGGACTAAAAAATTAAATTTCTTTTCAAATTTTTATATTATTGTAAACCGTGATAAAGCTCGAGCTTTATGGCAAGAAGGTAAAGAAAAAGCTGTGTTTGTGAATGTAAAAAATATTGTAACAAACAAAGCAAAAATGATTGGCTTAGGAAAAACATGGAATATTGAAATTTTACTTAAACCTGGTGAAACCTTCCAAGACCGATTAAAAAACGGTGGTTTAGCTCCAGAAATGGTAGTAATTCCAGTGGGCAGTTTTCAAATGGGTAGTAATAATGGTGATTCTGATGAAAAACCAGTGCATCAGGTTAATATTAATTACCAGTTTGCGGCTGGGAAATATGAGGTAACTGTAGGAGAATTTAGGCAATTTGTCAATGCTACTAATTATAGAACTGATGCAGAAAAAGGCGATGGTTGTTATGTTTATGATGGTAGTTGGAGTGAAAAAGATGATTCTAATTGGCGTAATCCTTATTTTTCCCAAACCAATAATCAACCAGTAGTTTGTATTTCTTGGAATGATGCTGTAGCTTATACTAAATGGTTATCTAAACAAACAGCTAAAGAATATCGTTTACCTTCGGAAGCAGAATGGGAATATGTGGCTCGGGCTGGTTCTACTACTAAATATTGGTGGGGAAATAGCATTGGGAATAATCGTGCAAACTGTGATGGTTGTGGTAGTCGTTGGGATGATAAAAGTACTTCACCAGTTGGTTCATTTCAAGCTAATCAATTTGGTTTATATGATACCGTAGGCAATGTTTGGGAATGGTGTGCTGATAAATTGCATAGTAATTATGAAAATGCCCCTACTGACGGTAGTGCTTGGGATTACGCAACAAGTAACAATAAAAGAGTGTTGCGTGGTGTTTCGTGGTACGATAATCCTGGCGTTACCCGTGCTGCTGTCCGTTCTTGGGGCAACCAAGACCTTAGTTACAACGTCTTCGGTTTTCGTGTTGTGTTGGTTGTGCGGACAAATTAAATTACACTTTTATCCCTCTTACCCTTCTTCGGGGATGCGGGGGGTGTCCCACCGCTTGTCCGAGCGAAGCGAAGGACTGGGGCAAGCAAGAAAATTGTTTAAATTAAAATTTTCCCC
>JAGLFE010000122.1 GCA_023144675.1 Thiomargarita sp.
GCGCATCAATCATGTTAAAATTTTACTCTTAATTCGTATTTGAAGCTTTAATTGGTAGATAGTTTACTATTATCTTATCAATTGAAATTAGCTGATGGAATCATTGCAGCTACTGCTATGACTTATGATATACCTTTTTACACTTATAATAAACGAGATTTTAAATATTTTTCTAATATATATCTTTGGAAAATTTAAATGTAAAAAAACAGGCTATGCCATACATTTAGCTTCAGCATCATTTTACAAAACTAACGTATTACTAACTTAATAGCTTTATTTAAATTCCATCAATGAAACCTAAAATAAAGCTATAACGCAGAACGTCATGAGACGCATTCTTAATCAAATTTTAGGAACGAAGAATGCCAAAGTATTTAAAATTTAGAATGTTTTTAAATCAAATCTGAAAAAATAGGAAATTATTTGTATGATTTCACTACGAGTTCAAACGATTGTTAATTGTATTGCCAAAGAATTTCATCATCGTTTTGGTGATAAGGCAACACTTATTTGGTTTGGATCATGGATAAAAGGTACAGCTTATCAGCAATCGGATATTGATTTAGCTATTGAACATCATGGCAAATTGACTCAAAAAGAAATTGTAGAATTTAGAAATTGGCTGGATGATTTTATGACGCTTTATAGTATTGATTTGGTAGATATGAAGGTAGCCAGTAAATTATTAATAAAAGAGATTAAACGATATGGAAAGAGTTTATGAATAATAAATCTAAATTGGCTAGTTTAACTAAATCTGTTGAAAACCTAAAATCTGTCTTAACGGAAATAGAAACACAAATTGTACGTGATGCTGCCATTAAACGCTATGAACTTTGTTATGAATTAGCTTGGAAATCTGTTCAAGAGGCATTAAAAGTTGAGGGTTTAGAGATTTGTAAATCTCCTAAAAATTGTTTCAAAGAAGCTTTTAAACAAGGTTGGATTGTCGATGAAGAAATATGGGCAGAAATGATACAAAATCGTAACCTAACAACGCATACTTATAATGAAGATTTAGCTATAGAAATATATAACAATCTTAGAAAATATTTATTATTATTTGAATATCTATTAGTACAATTACAAACACAATAATAAATTGTCCGAAATTATTTTAGAGTGATGTATAAACCCAAGCCTTTATCCTGCCCTAGTTTTTGAGTTTAAAATTATTAGAACCATTTTTAGTCAAATTTTTACCTTCAATTTTATTATTTTAGGAGAAAACTTAATGTTATATTTAAGCGATTTATTGATAGAATACCATGATATGAACACTTTTGAAGAATTAGTTAAACTTGTTAAACAGCAAGCACAAAGTCGGACTGGTGAACGTTTTTTTCGTATGGATGTACGCCCACCTTATCCAGATACTCCTGAAAATTGGGAAGATCGTTTAGAAGCGGCTTTTTCTTAAATCATTGTAATAAACTAACGGAATTTCATCATGTTTAGACCTGATATTCATCTTTGTCTAGTTCATAATACAGCAACGGCTAACATAACACCAGCCTTGGATCCAAATTTTAGCCCTAAAGAAGTTATTTTATTGTATTCTAAAAAACAAGCTTATCAAGCAGATTGTTTAGATACAGCCCTGAAACCATCAGGAATAAAAGTATCGCATTGGATTATTCAAGATATTCGGGATATTGAACATATTCGTGATCGTTTATTAGAATTAATGATTGAAAAAGAGCATGACAATATTGCTCTAAATGCTAGTGGTGGTACTCGTCCAATGAGTATTGCCGCCTGTGAAGTATTTACCGAATTTAATAAGCCTATTTTTTATGTGCATCCTGAAACAGATTATGTTGCTTGGATTAATCGGCGTGAATATCCCTCCTTTAATGTGGCTGATAAAGTAAAATTGCCTACTTTTTTACAAGCCCACGGTGCAGAAGTAAGTAGTTTAGGTGAACGTTCTGGCGTACCTAAAAATTTACGTCAATTAACTCAAGAACTTATTCAACAATCAGCTAAATTATCAAACGCTTTATCAGCAATAAATTGGCTGGCGCAAAAAGCTAGCTCAAGTTTAAAATCACCATATTTAACTGAAAAGCAACAACAATGGTCAGATTTAACTAGTTTAATTCAACTCTTTGCAAATGAAAATTTATTAACTTATGAATCCAATCGCTTATGTTTTAAAGATGAAGCAGCTCGGTTTTTTATTAATGGCGGGTGGCTAGAAACTTATACTTATAGTTTAATTTACGGTTTGCGAACAGATATACCTAAAATTCAAGATGTTGGACGAAGTATTGAATTGAGTCGTGATAGTACTGGCAAAGCGGTGAAAAATGAGTTGGATGTCGCATTTTTGCATAATAACCATCTATATATTATTGAATGCAAAACTAAACGATTTAAAGATAAACAAACGGTAGATATTTCCGATTTTGATACACCTGGAGCAGAGGCTTTATATAAGTTGGATACGCTTAAATGGTTATTAGGTGGTGTGCGGACTAAAGTTATGTTGGTAAGCTATCAAGATTTATCACGGTGGGATAAGCAAAGAGCGCATGATTTAGATATTAAAGTTTGCGCAACCCAGTCTTTAATTAATTTAGAAGGTATTTTGAAAAGTTGGATTTCTTAATAACTGAAGTTACACGGATGGGTAGTCCTAAACAAAGTAGTGGTAAATAATTATGTAGCTTGGGTTAACCAAGCGTAACCCAACATTATTCAATGTTTTAAGTTGGGTTAAGTTGTACTCGACCTACATTTTAGCCCAATCATTACTTTGTTTAGGATTACCAAAATTTTATGTATTACACTTCTTGCATAAGTAATCTAAATAAATTAGCCGTAGTTATACAAGAAATCTAAATTTAGCTTTTATTACTTTGAATCATCGCATAAGCTGAATGATTGTGAATAGATTCAAAATTTTCTGATTCAACACTATAAGAAACCACTCGATTATCCTTATTTAATTTAGTGGCAATATCCCGCACCATATCTTCAACAAATTTAGGATTTTCATAAGCGTGTTCTGTTACCTGTTTTTCATCAGGACGTTTTAATAAACCGTACAATTCGCTAGAAGCTTCTTTTTCAACTAAATCAATAATATCTTCTATCCATAAAAAACCATTTGTTTCAGCAGTAACGGTAACATGAGAACGCTGATTATGCGCTCCATAACTAGAAATTTTCTTTGAACAAGGGCATAAACTAGTAACTGGAACTACAACTTTTAACGTAATAATAGGCTTATTTCCCGTAATTTCTCCAATAAAAGTAACCTGATAATCCATTAAACTTTTAACTTTAGATACGGGAGCAAATTTAATTACAAAATAACAAAAACTCATTTCAATATGTCCAGATTCAGCTTCTAAACGAGAAAGCATTTCAAGTAACATATTTTTAAACGATTCCACTGTAATTTCATACTCATGTTCGTTTAATATTTCCACAAATCTCGACATGTGCGTGCCTTTGAAATTGTGGGGTAAATTAACATACATATTAAAATTGGCAATGGTATGCTGTTCACGACCTGAACGATCTTTTACCTGCACTGGATATTTAATATCTTTAATACCTACTTTATCAATAGCAATCTGGCGAGTATCTGAACTTCCTTGTACATCAGGCATTTGATTATTAGTGCCTTCATTCATAATTTTTATCCTATTATTCGTAATAATTCTACTAGCCACACGAATAACAAACTCGCAGAATTTTTAAAAAAAAACATTTGGTTTTCCGTAGTTTAAGTAAATAATATTATTATATTACATTATTTATGATGTTGTTCAATCTCATTGTTACTGCTCGAATAATACCAGCTTCATCCAAACCACATCGACTTAATAAAGTTGCTGTATCGCCATGTTCTATAAATTGATCAGGTAAACCTAAATTTAAAACGGCAGTATTTATTATTTGATGATGGTGTAAACATTCATTAACCGCACTACCAGCTCCACCCATTATAACGTTTTCTTCTATTGTTACAAGCAAATCATGATTTTGGGCTATTTTCACGACCATTTTATCATCTAAAGGCTTGACAAAACGCATATTAACTACCGTTGCATCTAATTTCTCGGCAGCGGATAAGGCAAAGATTAATAGCGTACCAAAAACTAAAAAAGCCACCTTTTTTCCTTCCCGGCATAATTGAGCTTTACCAATTGGAATAGTGGTTAATTTTGATTGAATAGGAATTCCAATCCCACATCCCCTCGGATAGCGTACAGCACTGACACCGTTGTGTTTAAACCCAGTGGTTAACATTTGCCGACATTCATTTTCATTGCTAGGAGTCATAATAATGATATTAGGAACACAGCGTAAATAGCTTAAATCAAGAGTTCCACTATGGGTCGGACCATCCGCACCAACTAATCCTGCCCGATCGATGGCAAGCAACAGTGGCAATTTTTGTAAAGCGGCATCATGAATAAGTTGATCATAAGCCCGTTGCAAAAAAGTTGAATAAATAGCTACCACTGGTTTTAAGCCCTCACAAGCTAATCCAGCCGCAAAAGTAATACTATGTTGCTCGGCAATACCAACATCAAAATAACGATCTGGAAATAATTCAGCAAAATCAACTAAACCCGAACCTTCTCGCATCGCTGGTGTAATTCCCACCAAACGTTCATCTTTAGCTGCCATATCACATAGCCATTCACCAAAAACATTAGTATAAGTTGGAGCTGGAGATGGTTTTGCAATCATTTTTCCAGTTTTAGGATTAAAAGCACCCACTCCATGATATATACAAGGATTTTTTTCTGCACTAGGAAAACCTTTACCTTTTTTGGTAATAATATGCAAAAATTGTGGTCCTTCTAATACTTTCATATTTTTCAGGGCAGTCAAAAGAATCGGTAAATCATGTCCATCAATAGGACCAATATAATTAAATCCTAATTCTTCAAACAAAGTTCCCGGAGCCATCATGCCTTTAACATGTTCTTCGGTGCGCCGAGCTAATTCTCGCACGGTTGGCATTTGTCTTAATAATTGTTTACTTCCCTCACGCATAGAGGTATAAAATGGACTGGTAAGAATTTCAGCTAAATAATTGGATAAGCCACCAACATTGGGCGAAATTGACATATCGTTGTCATTTAAAATCACTAATAAATTAGCATCCTTATCGCCAGCATGATTTAAAGCTTCAAATGCTATTCCTGCTGTCATTGCGCCATCACCAATAATAGCAACTGCTTTGCGTCCATTACCAAGTAGTTGATCGGCGATTGCCATGCCTAAAGCGGCACTAATAGAGGTACTGGAATGTCCAACTCCAAAGCTATCATAAATGCTTTCAGTACGCTTAGGAAAACCTGAAATACCATCTTGTTGACGCAAACTAGACATTGCTTCACGGCGATTAGTTAAAATTTTATGTGGGTAGCTCTGATGTCCAACATCCCAAACTAGACGGTCGTAAGGAGTATTAAATACGTAATGTAAAGCAATGGTGAGTTCAATAACTCCCAAGTTGGATGCAAAATGTCCGCCAGTGCGGCTCAAAGTTTCGACTAAAAATTCACGTAATTCCGTTGCTAATTGGGCTAAACTATTTTCAGGAAGTTGACGCAATTGTGCAGGGGTGTCAATTTGTTCTAATAACGGATAGTTCATTAAATACTAAAATCTCCTATTTCTCAGCTTCTATGTTAAATTCAACATGGTTTTGGAGAAAAATTTCTTCATATTCTTAAATTATTTACAAACAACGGGTAATTGATTTATACGAGTTCCAAAATCTTTTGGCAAATCTGATTTTACTTCAGTTGGGGGATTGAAATAAGTATAAAAATGATTTTTTTCAAGTATTTCCTGTCCTTGCACTCCCCGCACATATTTAAAAAACTTTTTTGCTAACTTAAAAGAATCCGTTTCAATTTCTGAATTTTTAAAAACATATATATAAAGCGGACGAATCAGTTTAATATGATAATTATTTAATTTAAAATCAGTTTCAAAAGGGTTTTGTGTCAATGCAAAACGTCTATGTTGGATAAAAAAAGGATTAATATATTTTTTGGGTTGTGTGTATAACCAAGCGGCACTTACCCAATAAATCGCACCTTCTGTACTTAACATCTGATTGAGGCAATTAGAATTAGATTTGCATTGAATAAAACTATAATGAATTGCATTAGAATCTATAAATGCTGGCAAAATTAAATTATTGGTCTTTGCATTAAAAAATAGGTGGATTGGTTTAGATTCCAAGTTAGGATTAATATCTGACCAATGAGCATATTCACCTTTTAAAATTTTTTGCAATGATGTTTCTGTAATGGAATCAATATGATTTCGTAAATCCGTGATAAAAACAATAATATCATAACCGATTTCCGCTGCGCAAGCTATATTTATGCCTTGATTATTTAATTGTGGCATTTCCGCTTCAGAAATAGGCACGGAAGTAATTAATAAGTTAGCCTGTTTTGCTACCAGTTGTTTAATATCAGTATAATTTGTATTATCAATTTTTATGGTTAAATCTATGGTTTCGGTAATGGGAATATTATGCCGAGTTAATAGTTTAAATTCAGTCTGCCATTCGTCCATAAGAGGTTTAATTCCCAATATGGTATTATTACCTACAATTTTAATTACAGGTTTGGAATTGAAACTTTCCGCAATAATAGGTTTGGGATTATTAATAGGTTTAGAATTAGGGTTTTCAGCAATAATTGTTATAGTATTTATATCAATTAATTGTGTTGCTACGCCCACACCTAATAGCGTCCCCAAAAAAGTTGAAAAAAATAATACAATGGCAAATTTATAGGTTTTCATACAAAGTTTCGTTCAATATTTACCTAATAATATTGATAAGCTTGGTATAATTTGATAACTTTTTTGACATAATTTTTTGTTTCCCGATAAGGTGGAATTTTGTTACCATAACGCATAACTGCATTTTCTCCCGCATTATAACTAGCTAAAGCTAATTTTAAATTTTGATCAAATAAGTCCAGTAAATGATGTAAATAACGAGCTCCACCATAAACATTATCTACGGCATCATTTCTGTCTGCAACGCCAAAACGTTTAGCTGTGGCTGGCATTAATTGCATTAAACCAACTGCACCTTTGGGTGAAACGGCATTAGGATTATAAGATGATTCTGTGTGAATAACTGCATGTAATAAAGCTGCTTCTAAATTTATTTCTGCTGCAACTTCAGCCACTAAGTTTTTATATTTTTCATATTTTTTGTGAATAGAAACTTTAGCAGAATTTGAATCAATAGAAAATGTAGGAATATTTCGTTTTTGGCGAATTACTCTACAATTAGTATAAGAAATGGGGTTATCAGTATATATTACTTTGCTATTAGTTATACATTTATAAATAATTGTTTTTTTACGAGAAATATTATTTGCTGCTTCCGTTGTAGAAGAAACTTTATTTGGTTTTAATAAATAGGTTACTGGTGTTACTAATCGCTTAATAGTTTTTCTATGAGATGAACAGCCATTTCTTGTATCAAGACAGTTATAAATGCCCATGGTTTGTTGACTATTAACATTTGCTTCAGGAAATATCTTAACTGTAATATGTTTAGAAGTAACTGGCATTTTATTTGAAATTTGTAAAACACCATCATTATCAATATAACTATAAATCTCTGTTGCTACTAATTTACTCGCTAGTAATAACAATGCAATGCTAAAACCACTAATAAAAATAATTTTTTTCATTTATCTTCCTTTAATTATTTAACAATTTTTTAGCCATTTAACGATTGTTCATATTCTGGCATAAAATGATATAAAGAACTTTCTAATACTTTTACTGCACCATTTATTAAAGCACAACGTCCACTATTAGGTAAAATTTCACATAAATTAATTAACGCGTCCAAATCAGAACAACGACCCTGTCCAGTATCAATTTTATTCAATAACATGGCAATATAATAAGTACCTGTTTTACAAGAAGGACATTGTCCACAAGAGGAATGGGCAAAAAAGTTGACATATTCTGCTACTCGTTTAACAATGCCAGTACCTTCAGATATTACAATCATTGCTCCTGTGCCTAAACTAGAACGGCGTTCAGCAACTGAATCAAAATCAAGTGAAACATCTAAATCTTTAGCAGTTAATATCGTATTAGAAGGTCCGCCAGTAAATACGGCTTTAAATTTTTTATCAACTAACATTCCACCACCATATTCATTAATCAAATCGGATAAAGAAATACCCATTGGCAATTCATATACGCCAGGATTTAATATATCACCACTCAAAGAATAAATTTTAGTACCTAAAGCTGATCCAATTCCTAAATCTTGGTACCATTTTACTCCATTTTTTAAAATATGCGATATGTTGCATAAAGTTTCAATATTATTAATTAATGTCGGATAACCATGCACACCATATCTAGCTGGGAAAGGCGGTTTACGACGTGGAAAAGGAAATTTTCCTTCAACTGTTTCAATGGCAGCCGTTTCTTCTCCACCAATATAATGTCCCGATGTTGGCAAAATAGAAAAAGTTAAGGGTTGTTTGATATAATCCGATACTTTGAAATAAAGTTCAGATTCTTCCCATTGTTTAATGGCAATTTTCATTGCTGTAATAGCATCACTTAAATCAGGATTAGTATAAAAAATAATACGATTAACTCCAGTAGCGAGTGCTGTAATCATTGCCCCTTCAATTAATTGATGAGGGGTTTCTTCCAATAAAATACTATCTTTAAATGTACCTGGTTCATCTTCATTACCATTACAAATTAGATATTTTTCTTTAACATTTTTTTGGGTTGCTATTGCTTCCCATTTCCTATAAGTAGGAAAACCACTGCCGCCTAAACCTCTTAATCCAGCTTCCTTTATAATTGTAATAATAGAATCAACATTTTTTAAGGCGTTTTCTAAGCCTTCGCTACCAGTATAAGCTTGCCAAGCTTCTAAATCTGCACCTATTCTAGTTTTTTCGTGTAACAGAACTTGATTTAAGTATTCCATAATATTTTATTTTGAATTTAATATTAGATTATTAGTTAATATGACTTACTTATGGACAAAATAAGTGGTTTACTAATTGTAAATTATTGGTAACTATCTAGCAATTAAAGCTTTAATTGCGAAAAATTTTAACATGATTGATGC
>JAGLFE010000123.1 GCA_023144675.1 Thiomargarita sp.
TATTACGAAGGGCATAATGTATATGGTTTAGATTCTGGATGTGTTTGGGGTGGTGCTTTAACCGCATTGCGTTTAGAAGATAAACAAATATTTACTGTAGATTGTAAAGGCGAATGCGTTCCAACTATTTAATAATAAGGTAGTCCTGAACAAAGTAGTGATGGTCTCAAAAAACCTGTCAGGTATCAAAGACCTAACAGGTTTAGCACTACCTATTTTAGGACTACCAATAATAAATATCACTTTTTCAAATTAATAACCATCATTTTTAATGGTTTAGATTCAAATTTTACTCGTTTTAACATCGTTGGTGTAATATAAACCGTTTCTTCTCTGTCAATTAGCATTACATTTTGAATTTTCATTCTTTTAGCGATACGTTGCCAATCTTTTTCCCCAGCCACCGTTAATGCCGTTGAAGCTGCATCAGCTAAAGCACCATTCGGATGAATAATAGTTACTGAAGTAAATCCTTCCACTGGTAAACCATTACGAGGATCAATGATATGAGAATAGCGTTTGCCTTTATATTCACGAAAACGTTCATAATTACCTGAAGTAATAACACTTTCTTCTTCTTGTATTTCAATACTTCCCAAAATTCCTACGCCGTTGGGATGACGTATTCCAATTACCCAATTTTTATTAGCTTTTTTCCCAGTTGCTTTAAGATTACCGCCAGCATTAACAATCGCATTATGTATTCCTAAACGATGTAATTTACTAATCGCTACATCAACCGCATATCCTTTTGCAAAAGCTCCAAAGTCCATTTGAACTGCTTTATTAAGAGAATAAATTTGCTTATTTTTTATCTTAATATCATTCATATTAGGCGCAAGAGCAATTAATTCAGCAATTTTGTTTTCTAATGGAAATTCATGATTATTTTCAAACTTATCGTCATGGAATCCCCACAATTGTATTAGTTTACCAATAGCGGGATTAAATAAACCATCGCTTTGTTGGTAAAACTGTTGAGCTTGTTTTAAAACTGGAATTAAAATGGGTTCTGTAACAGTTCGTCCTTCGGCAATTGCATGATTTAAATCCATTAATGCACCTGGTTTCCAAGCATGAAAATTATGGTGCATAGCTTGAAAATCATTAGCAATTTCATTAATCGCATCATACGCCTGCTGTTTTGGAACTCCCCAAATACTAATATCTACTAAAGTTCCAAAAATATAAAATTGTTGTTGATGTACTGATTTATTTTGGCATCCAGCAACAGTTATTATACTGGTAATTAGGATTAGGAATAAAAAATTACGAATTAATTGCATAATGAAATTACTAATTAATTTTTCACTAATTCCTGTACCCACATAGTATGGCGTTCTCTATCTAAAACCTCATTACGCGCCCGAATTAATACTACGGTTGCATAATAAAGTTTAAAGGCAACTGCCATCAATAATAACGGAATTAACATGGAAATATGGATTGAAGGTGCTGCGAGCTTGGTAATTGTTGAACCTTGATGCAAAGTATTCCACCAAATAACTGAATAATGAATAATTGGAATATTGACTACTCCAACTAAAGCTAAAACGGCACTAGCTCTGGAAGCAGTTCGTTTATCCTCAATGGCTGAGTTAAGTGCAATCACGCCTAAATATAAAAACAACAAAATTAATTCCGAAGTTAAACGAGCATCCCAAACCCACCAAGCTCCCCACATAGGTTTACCCCATAATGCTCCTGTTACCAAGGCTAAAAAGGTGAATGAAGCTCCAATTGGTGCCGAACTGGCGGCAATTACTTCAGCTAATTTAATTCGCCAAACTAATCCAATTCCACCTGCAACCGCCATTACCATGTAAATAAACATTGACATCCATGCGGCTGGCACATGAACAAACATAATTCGATAACTTTCTCCTTGCTGATAATCAGGTGGCGCAACAAATAGTCCATAATACAATCCAGCTAGCATTAAAATTAAGCAAGACCAACCAAACCAAGGAATTAATTTACCTGCCAGGGAATAAAAATGTTTAGGTGATGAATATTTATGTAAAAAATCCCACATAGTGTTATACCAAAAAATTAATTTATATGATTATAAAATGAATAAAATCTAAATATTAGATATATTGCTATAATTTATTATTTCAATACTTTAGAAATAGATTTAACAGTAACCTATTTACTATACAATAATTTGAACAGTTTTAACAGCTAAAAATTTGTATATTTAAAAATCGTAATTGCCCCCCTAAATTAAGAAGAAGGAGC